>CAYRTA010000045.1:0-15326 GCA_964427045.1 uncultured Hoministercoradaptatus sp.
CTGTGTTTCTCCATATACTCCGACATATCCACCCGGATCATGGCCTGTTCACTTCCGAAAACGGCCTCCGCCAGCGCCTTGGATAATTCCGTTTTACCCACGCCCGTAGGTCCCAAAAACAGGAAAGAACCCACCGGGCGGGCCGGATCTTTCAATCCTACCCGGCCCCGCTTAATGGCCTTTGCCACAGCCGCCACAGCTTCTTCCTGGCCAATGACCCGTTTATGCAGTGTGGACTCCAGCCGGGCCAGTCTGCGGGTTTCTTTCTCTGTCAGCTTCTGTACGGGAATCCGGGTCCAGCCTGACACTACCTCGGCAATATGATCTTCGGTGACCACCAGCGCTTTTTTCTGCATCTTCTTTTCAAAACGGCGTCTGGCGGCCGCATATTCTTTTTCAGCTTCTTTCTGACGGTTTTGTACCTCCAAAGCCTCCGTAAAATCACCCTTTCGAATGGCCTCTTCCTTCTGCCGCATCAGTTCATCCAGAATTTGCTCTTCCTGTTTCAAATTCTCCGGAACAGCATACCCGCCCAACTGCACTTTGGCCGCAGCCTCATCCATAAGATCAATCGCTTTGTCCGGCAAAAAACGGTCGTTGATGTAGCGCTCCGCCATACGCACCGCAGCTTCCAGGGCCTCATCCGATATTGTTACTCCATGATGCTGCTCATAAGCAGGACGTAACCCTCTTAGAATTTCCATACTTTGTTCTATCGTCGGTTCTTCTACCATAACCGGCTGAAAACGCCGCTCCAGAGCCGCATCCTTTTCAATATGTTTCCTGTATTCTGTCAGCGTAGTAGCACCAATTAACTGAATCTCTCCGCGGGCCAGAGACGGCTTTAAAATATTGGAAGCATCCAGCGCGCCTTCCGCGCCCCCTGCGCCAATAATCGTATGCAATTCATCCACAAAAAGCAAGATGCCCGGATGGGCAGCTACCTCTGACACCACCTTCTTGATTCGTTCCTCAAATTCACCCCGGTACTTCGATCCCGCCACCATACCGGATAAATCCAGTACCAGAATCCGCTTATCCTTTACCGTATCCGGAACCAGACCCAGCACAATTCTCTGCGCCAGTCCTTCGGCTATGGCAGTCTTTCCCACACCCGGTTCGCCCACAAGGCAGGGATTATTCTTATTTCTTCTGCTGAGAATTTCAATAATCCGGTTAATCTCCTTCTCTCTTCCCACAACAGGGTCCAATTTTCCCTGTCTGGCAAGTTCCGTCAAATCCCGGCTGTACTGTTTGAGCGTCGGTGTATCCCCCATCAGTTTCTGGGAACGTCCGGCGGATTTCTTTCCGTCCTTTTTCATGGCGCTCTCCGGCTCTCCCATCACAATGTATATTTCATTTTTCAATTTATCAATGGCAATTCCCAACGTATGAAGCAGCCGGGTTCCCACACAATCCACCTCACGGATCATGGCCAGCAGCAAATGTTCCGTTCCGACTTTCTGGCTTTTTAAATCCACTGCCTCTATTTCAGCTTCCCGCAAAACCTTTTCCGCTCTTGGGGTATAATCACTGCGTTCCTCCACCGCTATACTTTTGGAAGGTGCAATCAGGCGTTCAATCAACTCCTGTATGCGGTCTGCCGACACACCCATATCGCGCAGAATCATACCGGCTGTTCCCTGCCGTTCCTGAACCAGCCCCAGAAGCAAGTGTTCCGTTCCCGTATAGTTCTGCCGACTCTTGCGGGCGGCCCGGTCTGCATACGCAATGGCGTTTTTTGCCTGGTCCGTATATTGTATCTTCATGCCATTCCTCCTATATATCCTGTCCTGTTCATGTGCCATTCGGCACCTGCTGACGGCGCTTACACCATCAATTCCAATCGTAACCATATACTACAATAAACTTACATTTTTTGCAACAAAACTCTTGACGATAATAAACTCCAATGCTATAATATCTCTTGTCGTTTGGGAAACCAAATGAATGCGGAAGTGTCGGAACTGGCAGACGAGCAAGACTAAGGATCTTGTGATCAATGCGATCGTGTGGGTTCAAGTCCCATCTTCCGCAGTATTCGGCGCGAAGCGGAACTTTTATGGTTCCGGTTTCGCGCCGTTTTGTACATGAAGCGGAGAATCCTGCCAGGCAGGATTCTTTTTTATTTTATTTATTCTATTTATTTTACGATCCTTTCACCCAAATCATGCTCCGGATTCGGAGAAATTATTTCGCAGTCCGGAAAAGAATTCCGTTTGAAGCGGTGGTTCTATTTCATTGAACACCCAAAAAAGCCGCCGCCGGCGGCTTTTTCACACATATACAAGTAAACGGTTTATTTCCCGACCTTTTCTCCTGAGGAAATGATATTGGAGATTTTTAGGGAACACAAGACCATCGCACTTTCCTGCCTCATACTTTCTATTCCGAATCTCTTGCTAATCTCGCTAATAATGCCTCCCTGCATGCTCCCGCATCGGTACTGCGGATGACATTTCGCAAAGGAAGAACCGCATTGGGATTTACGGACAATTCGTCCACTCCAATGGCCAAAAATAATTCTGTCAGTTCCAAATCCGCGGCCAGCTCGCCGCAGATACCTACCCATTTTCCACATTTATGAGCGTTTTGAGTTACCATTTGGATTGCCCGCAGCACTGCCGGATGATGGGGATCATAAAATTTACCAAGATTGGACGCCTGCTGGTCACAGGCAAGCGTATACTGGGTCAAATCATTGGTTCCGATGGAAAAGAAGTCGGCCTCCTTTGCAAGACGGTCACTGACAAGTACAGCCGCCGGCGTCTCGATCATTACTCCTAACTCTACATCGGGATCAAAAGCGATACCTTCCTCTTTCAGTTCCTTTTGCACTGCCAGACAGGCTTGTCTGCACTCCCGAAACTCCCAGACGCTGGTAATCATCGGAAACATGATACCCAATTTTCCATATGCAGATGCACGATACAAGGCCCGCAATTGGGTATGAAATACCTCCGGCCGGGTCAGGCAGATTCTAAGGGCACGCAGTCCCATGGCAGGATTTTCTTCTTTTTCCAGATTGAAATATGCTACCTGCTTATCCGCGCCGATATCCAGCGTGCGGATGATGACCGTCTTTCCTTCCATTTCCTCCGCTGCCAGACGATAGGCCTCAAACAGCTGCTCTTCCGCTGGATAATCCTCACAGGCAAGGTACAAAAATTCACTGCGAAACAGACCCACGCCACCGCCGTCATTTGTTTTGACAGCAGCTATATCATCCGGGCCGCCAATATTACAAAATACGTTTACTTTCTGGCCGTCCAGCGTAATATTTTCTTTCCCCTTCAAATTTTCCAGTAATTCTTTAAAGACCGCTTGCTCTGCCTGCTTTTTAAGCAAAGCCTTACGTACCTCGGCATCTGCTTCCAGTACCACTTCTCCGGCAGCACCATCGATAATGGCCTCCAGGCCTTCATATTCTGGCTTCAGAGCGTCTCCCACGCCGATAATGGCAGGAATTCCCATGGTACGCGCCAAAATAGCCGTGTGGCCCGAAGCAGAGCCTGCTGCAGTAATAAACCCTAATAATTTTTCTTTGTCAAGCTGTACCGTCTCACTGGGAGTCAGATCATCGGCATACAAAATCACCGGCTCTTCGATTCCGTCCAGATCACTTTCGCTCACGCCCTGGAGAATACCAACAATACGGCGGGATATATCCAGCACATCGGCAGCGCGGGCTTTCATGTACTCATCATCCATAGCTGCAAACATGGCGCCAAACTGAGTACCGGTGTCATCTACCGCCGCTTCTGCATTGAGACCATCCTGAATCAATCTCTGGATTGCTTCCACGTAATCCAGATCCTCTGCCATCATCTGGTGTGTTTCAAACAGTAATGCCGCCTCATCTCCTGCCTCTGCCCGTGCCTTCTCAGCCAGCTGCCCCAGTTCTTCCACAGCTTTAGACTGGGCGCTGAGAAAACGCTGCCATTCCGCCTCCGTATCTGTCACCGTACGATGTGTGATGGCTTCCTCCTGCCGGCGGAAAAAGAACAAGGGTCCGATGGCGATACCCGATGATACGCCTTTTCCTTGAATAGTCAGCATTGTTCTCCCTCCTTACAGATTTTCCTGCATCCATGCCTCCAGACTTGCTGCGGCTATCTCTTCATCCGGCCCTTCACTTTGATCGTAAATGGATACCTACTGGATTCGGTTCCATTTTTTACCGCAGCTAAAACATATTACTATTGCGCAATCCTCAGATACAACTTCTGCCATTGACCGGTCAAAAGTCATATCTGCGGATTTCACAGTTTTTCAGCCCGAAAGCTGCATATTCCTCGTTGGTCATATCTGTAAAGTAGGACTGAATGACTCTGGCTATGCCATTATGAGCTACCAGCATATAAACCTTTTGATCCGATTCTTCTCTAATCTCATCCAGCAGATTATAAATTCTCTGGGCAAGGCGCATCATGGATTCTCCGCCCTCGAAGCTATTGATAAAATTTCTTTTATCTTTTCGGAAGGCCGCTCCATCTCTGGGCGTCCCTTCATACTTTCCAAAATTCTGTTCAATCAGACGTGGTTCCATTCTCATGGAGACTCCGATCACATCGGAAATATGCCGGGCGGTATCTGCGGCACGCACAAGGGGCGAGTACAGGATTTCATCTACCAGTAAGTTCTGTTCTTTTATTTTGATACCAAGTTCCTTTGCCTGTTTATGACCTAAATCTGTCAGGCCAATATCCGTAGCCCCGCAAATCTTATTTTCCACATTCCAGATTGTCTGCCCATGACGTACATAATACAAGTGTCCCATTGTTCTTCCCTATCCTTCCTTTGTTTCTTTATCTGCTATCCTTTCCGGTATTCTAAATTAATTCCGCAATACGGGTGACGCCTACATATATTTCCTGCACTTTATACCAGGTTTGGTAGTCCACAATACCGGTCTGGGGCAGACCGAAAATCGACTGGAAAACCCGTACCGCCTCCTGCGTGCGTTCCCCATAAATTCCATCTTCCGCAATCTGAGGGATCCGGCTGTAAACCCGTCCTATGGTATTTAGCTGGTCCTGCAATTGCCGGACTTTTTGGCCGCTGGAACCAATATCCAGATTATATCCCGGCCAGGAAGCAGGAATGCCGGAAATCTGCTCCGCATAATTGATATACATATCATCGCCATAATAATAGCGCAAAATCTCGATGGCCGAATATCCCCTATCTCCCAGGGTCTTCGACCCCCACTGACTCATCCAGTTCGGACAAGTCACTCTCTGCCCGTCACAATACTGGGTGAGAATCGGCTGACGGACATTGGGCCGGGAGAGATAATTTTCAAAGATTTCATCTACAATATCCGAAATACTGTCGAAAATATTTCTTCCATAAATCCATTTATGGTCATATGCCGTAGAGGAAGTAATTGTAAAATCATACCCTTTATTGCGGTACCATTCTGTATAGACCCGGTTTAGGGTAAAGGACATAATAGCCAGTACATTAGCCTTGATCGTCTCTGTCGGCCAGGTGGCATAGATTTCACTGCAGGCCACATTTTTGATGTAATCCCGGTAGCGCACATAATAATCTTTGGCCGTAGAATCCGACGGCGCTCCGTCGTGCACCACCACATATTCAGGAATAACTACCCGGCTTAAGACAATTTCTCCGGTTTCATCTATGGGTTTGATCTCATCCTCCGGTATTTTTTCCGGATAGTCCCCGAAAAGTGTATGGGCCGGAATCACTACATCCTCAAATTGTCCTGGCTCCGCCGGGTCCAAAAACACATCCTGTATGCTGACTTCATCCGCCAGCAGTTCCGACCCGGTTACCTCCACCTCATCGTACCCTTCCGCCTGTATATTAATGGTATATTCTGCATAGGGCTGTTCCACCGAAGGCGTCAGGCTAAGTGCCAGCGGCGGTGTATCCAGGGAAAAGACGGCCGTCTGTCCTTCCTGATCCGTCTGTGTATCCACCAAAAAATCGCCCGGAGAGCCAGTATAAGAAATCCTGATTCTGGCTCCTGCAATCGGACGATTCTGTATTCTGGTCCGCACACGGACCTGTAATTGACCCTGATCAGTTTGCTGCTTACTCATTTCCGGGGTATCATTCATCGACCTGTTACCTCATATCTGACAGTCAAATAACTATATGCCCAAAATCGTCCACATATGTTAGGAATCAAAAAGAAAGTATGCTAAAACAAGTTATAAATATCCTTTGCCGTGACAAAAACGATCAAAACCATCAATACCACCATGCCTGCAAAATGGATATATCCTTCCGCATTTCTGTCGATGGGCTTTCTGCGGATACCCTCAAGAATCAAAAATACGATTCGGCCTCCGTCAAGAGCGGGCAGCGGCAGCAGATTCATCACACCCAGATTTGCCGATATCAAAATCAGGAAATTCAGCATGGTAAGCCAGGTCACGAGGGCGCCCTCGCTCTTTGTTTCCTCATAGGCATCGCCTATGACGCTGACCACACCCACCGGGCCGGACAGGCTATCCACACCCAATTTGCCGGTAAACAGCATTTTAAAGGTCTTTAAGGTTGTCGTTATCCAGTAACGCACCTCCAGGACACTGTATTTCACAACACCCAAAGGACCTACTTTTTCTCTTCCCAGATTGTAGCTGAAATTAACAGCAGTGTAATCGACATATTCCGGGGTCACTTCCGCCTCATAGGTCAGTCCGTCGCGAAGATATACAATGGACATCGGTTCTCCGTCCATGGGATACTCTTCAAAATAACTCATCAGATCAACGCCGCTTGCAATCTCCTGCCCATTGATCGAGCAGAAGATATCGCCGGCCTTAAGCCCTGCTTTCTCCAGCACACCGCCCAATGTCAGCTGCTGAATCACCGGGGACTCCTCCGTCACATTGTAGGTAAAGCCCAGCATATATCTGCGCTCTGACTCCGGCACATAGGTAAGGGTAAGTTTTTCCCCATCCCGAAGCACCTGAATCTCTGTTTCCTTTTGGGTAAGGCCATCCAGGTTCAAAACCGCATAGAGATCCCTGCCCAGATAAATCCGGTGTCCGTCAAAACGGGTGACAAGATCACCAGCTTTCAGTCCGGCCGCTTCTTCCGCGGACCCTTCCGCTACCTGCATGATTTCCGGCGGATCATAACCAACGATGCCGATGATAATCAGCGCCCCGAAGAAAGCCAGAATAAAATTAAAAACCGGGCCTGCCGCGATCACCAGAAAACGGTGCCACACCGGCTTTGTATTAAACGCGCCCTCGCTTTGATCATCTTCATCTTCTCCGCCAAAGGCACAGGAACCGCCAATCGGTATCAGACGCAGCGAATAACGTGTCTCCCCTTTCACGCGGGACAAAATCCGCGGACCCATACCCACAGAAAATTCCAGGATCTGAAATCCATTTAACTTACCCAGCAAAAAGTGCCCGAATTCATGAAATGTAATGACAATTCCAAGAATCACCAAGGCTAATATGATACTCAAATATTCCACCTGCTTTCGATCCATTCATAGGTCTTTGCTTCCGTCTCCAGTATTTGTTCCAAATCCGGATGCGCTATCTTAGTATGATGTTCCATCGACTCCTGAATGATACGATAAATATCAAGAAAAGTGATTTCTTTTTTCAAAAATTTCGCCACGGCCCGTTCATTGGCCGCGTTAAATACCGTCGGCATACTGCCGCCAATACGGGCAGACTCCATGGCCAGCGGAAGACCCAAAAAAGTCTCCATATCCGGCTCTTCAAAGGTAATTTCTTTTAATTTTCCAAAATCCAGCCGTTCCCCGGGCAGATACCTGCGATGGGGATAATAAAGCGCATACTGTATGGGAAGCTTCATATCTGGCGTACCAAGCTGTGCCATCACGGCGCCATCCTCAAATTCCACCATGGAATGAATGATGCTCTTTGGCTGCACCACCACCTGAATCCGGTCCAAATCGACACCAAAAAGCCAGCGGGCTTCCATGACTTCCAGCCCTTTGTTGACCAGGGTAGCAGAATCAATGGTAATCTTTTGGCCCATGGCCCAATTCGGATGTTTCAGGGCATCCTCCACCTGTACATTTTTCAGTTCTTCCCGCTTTTTCCCCCTGAAGGGACCGCCGGAAGCCGTAATCAAAAGCTTATGAATCTCCCGCAAATTTTCCCCGTGGAGGGCCTGAAAAATCGCGCTGTGTTCACTGTCCACCGGTAAGATGGACACACCCATCTCTTTCGCCAGCGGGATGATCAGATGACCGGCCGTCACCAGCGTCTCTTTATTCGCAAGCGCAATGTCCTTACCCGCACGGATCGCCGCCATCGTAGGACGGATGCCGATCATGCCTACAATGGCCGTTACCAGAATATCCGTTTCTTCCAAAGCGGCCAGTTCCAGCAGGCCTTCCATGCCGCTGACGATACGTACTTTCAGATCAGCTACTCTGCCTTTCAGCACGCCGGCCAGTTCAGGATCCCAGACCGCGGCAAGCCGCGGATGGAATTCCCGAATCTGCCGTTCCAAAAGCGTAATATTAGACCCTGCGCTAAGCCCCGTTACTTCCAAATCTTTCTGAAGGCGCACCACTTCCAGTGTCTGCGTTCCAATGGAGCCTGTGGAGCCCAGAATCGCGATTCTCTTTTTTATCTCTGACATGATCTTAAATTCCTTTCCTCAAAAAGTATAACCTGTTTTTGTACGGCCGCTTCTGCCATCAGGCCAGCGTGATGGCCAGAAAATAAATAATGGGAGCCGTAAATATCACACTGTCAAACCGGTCCATAATTCCGCCGTGACCGGGAATCAGCGTTCCATAATCTTTGATACCCTTTTGACGTTTGATCGCGGAAGCAGCCAGGTCGCCAACCATAGATACCAGCGCGCCCACCAGGCAGATAATTGCGTAGATCAAAGGCGTATGCGCCTCATTTCCATTAAAGGAGGCTGTTAAAACGGCATAGAGAGCGCCCAAAAAAGCAGCCCCCAGCACTCCGCCAACGGCTCCTTCCACAGTCTTTTTCGGGCTTAAAACCGGACTCATTTTATGGCGGCCAAACAGTCTTCCCGCACAGTACGCGCAGGTGTCACAACCCCAGGAACAAAGAAAGATCAGCCATACCAAAAAGGCGCCGCCCTCTAACATACGGGTCAGATAAACGAAAGACAGCATGACTGCCGTATAAATCAACGCGAAAAAGGCTGCCATAATCTGTTCCGCCTGATAACGGGGATACGTAAATACATAAACAAACATAATCAGCAAAAGTCCCAAAATCACGGCCAGAAGCCAGTATTTATCCGGAAGAAAGGCGATTTCCAGATAATAGATGACCGCGCTCACATAACCGGTCACTTCAAGCAGCGTAAACCTGTCTGTTCTGACGCCGCATGCCCGGTACAATTCCTGCATGCCAATGAGAGAAACGCACAGCAGCGTAACGAATAAAACCGGACCGCCGCTGATAATCGTAGCCAATGCTATAATGACCAGAACAATTCCGCTTATTAATCGTGTCTTAAACATTGTTTTCCTCCTTTACCCCACCGTATCTGCGATCCCGCTGATTGTATTTTTCTATGGCCTTCAGCAGTTCCTGGCGGTCAAAATCCGGCCAGGGTACCGGTGTGAAATAAAATTCTGTATAAGCCATCTGCCAAAGCAGAAAATTGGAAAGCCGTTCTTCTCCGCTGGTACGGATTAAGAGATCCGGATCCGGGATACCTGCCGTATCCAGATAAGAAGCGATGGTCTCTTCCGTAACCGGTCCTGTAAACTGACCGCTTCGCGCATCCTCCACCAAACGGCCAACGGCCCTGGTCATTTCATCACGGCTTCCGTAGTTTAACGCAATCTGAAAATGAAGTTCCGTAAAGTCTTTGGAGAATTCTTCTAATTCCCGGATGCCCTGCTGGATATCCTCCGCAAAGGCCGTCGGGTCTCCGATGATCTTCACTTTCATATTATTTTTCTTTGAAATTTTTATGCACTTTTTCAGGTATCCGCGAAACAGTTTCATAAGGCCTTCCACTTCTTCCCTGGAACGTTTCCAGTTTTCCGTGGAAAACGCATATACGGTCAGATATTTGACGCCCAGGTCTTTGGCAATCTCACAGATTGTCTCCAGGTTTTCACAGCCTTTCACATGCCCATAACCCCGCGGCATACCCTTGCTTTTTGCCCACCGGCCATTTCCGTCCAGAATAATCGCTATATGATTCGGTATGTTCATAATCCTCTCCAAATTTGCAAGAGGCATCATACAATGGTTTTGTTCCATGTGTGATGCCTCCCTCTTTCAATATGCTTTATTATACAGTTAAGATTTCTTTTGATTTTACCTCTACGGCCGCATCTACTTTCTTGATGAACTTGTCCGTCATCTTCTGTACCTTATCTTCCAACTCTTTGATCTCATCTTCCGACACATCGGTTTTGCCCAGCTTCTTCAGCATATCGTTGGCATCCCGGCGGATGTTACGGATGGCAACCTTTGCGGCCTCACCTTTCTTTTTCACGTCCTTTACCAGATCTTTTCTGCGCTCCTCCGTAAGTTCCGGGAACACCAGGCGAATCACCTTACCATCGTTGGTAGGATTGATGCCAAGATCAGACATGTTGATTGCTTTCGCTATCGCCTTCAACAGAGAAGATTCCCATGGCTGAATCTGAATCATTCTTGCCTCAGGAACAGAGATATTCGCTACCTGCTGCAGCGGAGTCGGACAACCATAATACTCTACGGTAATTCTGTCCAAAACATGTGGATTTGCTCTTCCTGCACGGATCGTGCCAAATTCACTGTCCAGATTCAACAGTGTTTTTTCCATTTTTTCTTCATATTTCACGATTCTTTCATCCATGAATCATTCCTCCTGGTTTCTTTATTTTTACTCTTTTATTTTCCTTCCTCTTTATGATACAAGCACCTGTGTTCCGCTGATTTTTCCCTGTGCCGCATGAATAATACTGTCTTTTTCATTTAATCCAAATACCAGCATCGGCATCCGGTTTTCCATGCAAAGGATGGAAGCAGTCAGATCAACCACTGCCAGTTTCTTATCGATCACTTCCTGAATATGGACACTTTCGTACTTTTTCGCTTCCGGATTGCTCTTCGGATCACTGTCATAAACACCGTCGATGGACTTGGCCAGCAAGATCGTTTCTGCTTCAATCTCGATGGCACGAAGCACAGTTGTCGTGTCCGTTGAAAAATAAGGATGACCCGTACCGCCTGCAAAGAATACTACCTTACCCGAAGCAAAGGCTTCCAACGCTTCATCCTTCGAGAACAATTTCGTAAACGCGCCGCATACAAAAGGCGTCAAAATCTCTGTTTTGATTCCAACAGAGCGGAAAATCTCTGAAACATAGATACAATTCATAACAGTTGCCAACATACCAATCTGATCTGCTTTCGTGCGGTCGATGGTCTCACTGCTTCTGCCTCTCCAGAAATTTCCGCCGCCGATAACGACACCGATCTCCATCCCTTCATCCGCCAACACTTTCACCTGTTTTGCCACTGCGGTAACTGTTTCCTCATCAAATCCGGTTTTCTTTTCACCGGCAAGTGCTTCTCCACTGAGTTTCAATAATATCCGTTTCATATCGAAATACTCCTTATTTTTATCATTCTGTTATTCAGCGCCGGCAGATGACAGATTAGATGTATATTCCGTAAGCGCACTATTATCAAATACAATCTCTGCCGGATCTTTGGAACTTTCCACCTTTGCGTAAATGGAATACCCGATCCAGCCGACAAAAGCAATACATACTAACGTAATCAACACCATCTCCAGCCTGTGCATCAGCTTCTCTTTTTTTATAAGCTGCTGGCGGTTTGCTTTATTTTTCTTATACTTATCAACTTTAGCCTGACTCATCTGTATATCTCCTTTGTTTGATCGGCAGACGCCCCACGGCATCACACCATACATGGATATATTGTATCACATTTTCCTGTAAAAGCAAACAATAAAAAAGAATCCTGCGCGGAACGCTTTTTTGTTTCACAGGAACCCGTATTGTATCCGGAACAAAATGAAGCGGAAACAAAAAAGAATCCTACAGAACAGGATTCTTTTTAGCATTATATAACAACAAAGGTTAAATGACAACGATGATGCCCCCATCGCTGGCATATAAGGAACTGACTCCTGCCGTATCGAGCAGCACCACATCTTTTACCTTTATGCGTTCCAAAATAGCCTTTTTGACCATCTCCGCCTTGGACGGATTGTTGCAGTGGGAGATGGCAAGAATTTTATGGGAAGCTTCTCCCGCCCGTTCAACCAGGTAATCTACCAGTTTAATCAACGCTTTATTGATTCCTCGTGCCTGATCCAGCTGGTAAATGGTGCCTTCCGGGGTGGATGCCATAACCGGTTTTATTTTAAGCGCCGTAGCCACCAGAGCCTTTACCGTACTGAGACGTCCGTTTTTACGCAGGGCTTCCAGGCTTTCCAATACAAAATACGTATTCTGGGTCTGGATGTAGGCTTCCACCGTATCCACCACTTTCTCAAAGTCCATCCCTGCCTCCTCACATTCCTGGATCTTCAGTGCAATCAGGGTCTGGCCAATGGATGCGCTTCTGGAATTGAACACATGTATCTTTTTTTTGGGATTTTCCTCCAGCGCCAGGTTTTTTCCCAACTGCGCACTATTGTAGGATCCACTGAGCTCTGCTGATAAAGTGACTGCGTAGAGATGATCCGCCTCTGTCTGAAAGCCTCTCAGGTAGCGTTCCGGTGATGGACATGCGGAATGAGGACAGGTAGGGCATGCGGCTACTTTCCGCAAAAACGCGGCCTGATCAAAGGTCTCATCATCCACAATCTCTTCCTCTCCTACCTGCAGGGTCAACGCTACTGATTCAAAGCGTTCATCCTTTTTCATCTCAGGCGTCAATTCTCCACAACTATCTATCAATATCTTATACTTCATCACAAACCTCCAAGTCATGTGCCAAAAGGTGTTCTCTATTTGGACGCTTTCAAATCTATTTGATGTGGTTTTTATAACCACGTCTTACTATATCATATTATTGGCTAATTGAAAAGAGATTTCTATGTTCTTTTTTAAAGAATTCATATATAATGTTACCGTACCCTTTCTGAACCGGATGGAAACCACAGATATCCGACAACGAACACTTTTTTGAAAGGAGAGACCCATGCTGGCGTTAAAAATCAATGATTTAAAGGATTTTACCGGCAAATTATTTCTCGGCGAAGTATTTGACCATTTTTCTTTTGTGGAAGGCACTTTCACCACCTTTATTACTTATACCCTGGACGGCGTTTATGCCAAAGATTTCTTTGACAGTGACAAGCAGCCTGCGGACCGTTTCTGCACATGGAAAGAGGTGCGTCCGTACTGCTTTTCTATCATACGCGGTACCCGCACCCCTTTGTATTTCAAACTTGTTTTTCAGCTTGCTTCGGATAACCTGAAACGGTTACTGTCACAATCCGAACTTTCTTATACCGCAGATGATATCTACGGACTCTATTTGAATTGTCAATTTGATGGTACCATTCTTACCTGTACCACCGGAACCTCCCTTCGCACCTTCACACTGGACAAAAGTGTGGATGTGGTCTGGGATGAGATGGTTCTAAAATATTTTCGTAAACAACAGATTTTTTATGAACAGGTCTGAAACTTACCGCAGAATATTTCCGCTTCCGGAAGAGTTTCCATTTCTGCTATTGGAATTGCCCTGAGAACTCTGGGCCGTCTGTGCATGGCCCAGTGTTACCTGTACCTGTTTCTCTATATATTCCCCATTATCAGCCACTTTGATCGTAACCTCCACAGTCTCTCCGGCCGCATAATAGGTCAAAAGTTCTTTCAGACCCTCAATGGATTTAACCGAAGTACCGTCAAAGGCAGTAATCACACTTCCCACCGGGATCCCTGCATCCTCGGCAGCGCCGCCTTCACTGACTTCTGCCACATATACTCCTTTCGGGATTCCATAAGTAGAAGCAATGGAGGAATCCACGGTCTGACCGGAAATACCCAAAGCAGACGCCTGATCTTCACTTACCTTCTCCCTCGTTTCCCGGTTCATCAGTTCTTCCACAATCGGAGAGGCTGTGGAAATCGGAATGGCATATCCCATACCCTCAATCTCGGTGGAAGCTAATTTGGCGGAATTAATGCCAATTACCTGACCCTGCATATTCAAAAGCGCGCCGCCGCTGTTTCCAGGATTGATGGCCGCATCTGTCTGGATATAGCCGTTTTCGCTGGTTGTGCTTCCTACCTGGCAGTCAACGGCACTGACAATACCCGTGGTAACAGACTGACCATAACCCAGCGCGTTACCGATGGCTACCACCTGCTGGCCAACCTTCAATGCGTCGGAATCGCCAAGCTGCGCAATTTTGATCTGGGACATGGTATCATCGGAAATATCGGAAAGTTTCACGGCAATAACGGCCAGATCGTTGTCTTCATCCATTCCCTTCGCATAAGCTTCATACACCTCGTTATCGATAAAGCATACGGAAAGTGTTTCTGCAGATTCAATCACATGATTGTTGGTAGCAATCAAAAGTTCCTCATCATTTTGACCGATGATAATACCGGATCCTTCGCTTTCCACTTCCTGAACGTCCCCGGAAGTTCCGCCAAACATACTGAAATAGCTTTGTACCTCCTGTACGGACTTGCTGGTAATCGCTACCAGTGAAGGCATAGCCGCCTCGGCGATGTCAGACACATCCAGGGACTGGCTGTCTGTGACTCCGTCCCCACTGACAGATACGGTCTGAAGGGTCGTCTTACTGCTCTGATCCTCTGCTTCGCTGACTGCCGTACTCTCACTGTTGACCGCCTTGATTGCTCCGGAGCCATATATTACGCCGGTAAATACGCCTCCTGCAACTCCCCCAAACAGTACCGCGCTTAACGCAACGGCTCCGATCCGTTTTGCCAGAGCGTTACCGCCTTTCTTCTTCTTTTGCGCTTCCTTTTGGCTAGGATTTTCCGGCACCTGCATCGGCTGCTGATTTTCTTCCTGCGGATTCCAATCATAATTATTATATTCACTCATAACACTTACCTCCTATATTATAAAATCAATGATCTTCTCTTTTTGTTTACAATAGCAGTATAGAAAATCTTTGTGGTAAATTTGTTATGAATTTATGTTTATTTTGTGAAGCCAATTCTTTTCAAGCTTCACGGAATATGCTAAAATCATAGGCAGAAATCCCGTCAGACAGGGTATTTCTGCGTTTTAATTGACAGACCAGGAAAGTGAGGAAAAACCGATGAAAAAAATAACCAGTTTTACCATAAACCATTTGAAACTACAGCCCGGCGTCTATATATCCCGGAAAGACAC
>CAYRTA010000046.1:0-15010 GCA_964427045.1 uncultured Hoministercoradaptatus sp.
AGATTTTCGTCCGGAGAAAGAACTGTTTTTCGAGATCATGGGGCAGGGATATTCCATGGGGCTTATGAGCAGCATTGTATCCGTTGGTTCCATCGTGCTGCAGTCTGGCATCAATGTGCTGGGGGCTTCCATCATAACGGCGCATACGGCAGTGCGGCGGCTGTTTTTAATTTTTAATATGCCAAACGATGCGATTCAGCAGGCTGAGGCAACGTTCGCCTCTCAAAACCGTGGGGCCGATCAGAGAGGCAGGATTCTCGCGGGAATTAAAATCTGTTATCGTTACAGCTTTTGTATGACGATCCTGATTTCTCTGATTTTGATTCCTTTTGGAGAACGAATTGTGCAGATTATTACCGGCTCGTCAAATCCGGAAATCCTGTACTGGGGCGGTCTGTATCTGAAAGTCCTTGGGCCTTCCTATTTTATACTGGCGGTGGTGGAACTGACCCGTTACACCCTGCAGGGGATCGGGGAAAAGGTATTTCCTCTGGTATCCAGCGGTATTGAATTTCTGGGAAAGGTATTGTTTGTTATCTTTCTGATTCCCAGATACGGATATATGGCCGTAGTGTTTTGCGAGCCGGTGATTTGGCTTTTGATGGCGGTTCAGCTGCTGATCTGTTTTGCGCAAAACCCCTATATCCGCGGGCGTTCCCATTAGATTTACGGGTACTGTCAGGCGGCGCGGAATAAGTAAGTAATTTGCAGGTGCCGCAAGGATTCTTGTCATAGAAAGGACTCCTTCTTACATATAAATAGTATCAGCAGATGCCATTTTTGTGTGAGGAGGAGTATTTTTTATGGAGCCAAATGCTGTTTACAAAGATATACAAGCCCGCACCGGGGGCCGTTTTCTGGTGGGAGTAGTCGGCCCGGTGCGTACCGGTAAGTCCACCTTTATCCGGCGGTTTATGGAACTGGTGGCCCTGCCGGATATGGAGGAGGGGCAGAAAAATGAAATTCGGGATCAGCTTCCCGTGTCCGGTTCCGGAACGACAGTAACCACGGTGGAACCAAAATTTATCCCCAGAGAGGCCATGGATATTACCCTTGGCGGAGAAATACCGGTGAAATTACGCCTGATTGATTGCGTGGGATTCATGGTGCCAAATGCCACGGGTGACCGGGAAAATGACCGGGAACGGATGGTAAAAACGCCCTGGTATGAGCAGGAGATTCCTTTTCATCAGGCGGCGGAGATCGGTACGCGCAAGGTTATTGCCGATCATTCTTCCATTGGCCTTGTTGTAACCTGCGACGGTTCCTTTGGCGAGATACCCAGAGAAAGTTTTATAAAAAGTGAGGAACGTACGGTGGCGGAACTAAAGGCCCAGGGAAAGCCTTTTTTGATTCTGGTAAATTCCCAGAAGCCCTACCGGGAGGAGACCCAGAAACTGGTAGAGTCCCTGAAAGAAAAGTACGGTGCGGCAGTCATGAGCGTCAATTGTGAACAGCTTCGCCGGGAGGATGTATTACGGATTATGGAGAACATTCTTTATGAATTTCCGGTGCGGCAGGTGGAATTTTACATACCTAAATGGGTGGAACTTTTGTCCGTTACCCATTATTTGAAGGCAGAACTTCTGCAGAAAATCAGGGAGATTATGAGTTCCGTCCGTTATGTGCGTGACATAAAAAGGGAAAAAATCCGTATCGACAGTGTCTATGTGCAAAATACGTCTCTGGAGCAAATGGATCTGTCAGATGGCGTCATCCGGGTACGGGTGGAGATGAAACAGGTCTATTATTACCAGATTATGAGTGAACTGACCGGCGTACCGATCCGCGGCGAGTATCAGCTCATCCATACGCTGAAAGAACTGGCTCAGATGAAAGAAGAATACACCAAGGTGCAGCAGGCCATAGAAGCCGTCCGGGGCGGCGGTTACGGTGTGGTAATTCCGCAGAAGGACGAAATCACATTGGAAGAACCGGTGGTGATTCGCCAGGGGAATAAATATGGGGTGAAAATCAAATCCGCCAGTCCCTCCATCCACATGATTAAGGCCAACATTGAGACGGAAATTGCCCCGATTGTGGGAAGCGAACAACAGGCAAAGGATTTGATTGCCTTTATCAAGGAAAATGAAAAAAGCGGGGAAGGCATCTGGCAGACGAATATTTTCGGAAAATCCATTGAACAGCTGGTAGAGGACGGCATTCGTACAAAACTGGCCCAGATCAGTGAGGAAAGTCAGTCGAAGCTGCAGGATACGATGCAGAAGATTGTCAATGACAGCCGGGGCGGCCTGATTTGTATTATTATTTAAGGGTCAGAACAATCAGAAGTTGGATTGTGGAATTGACAGTCTATGTGAAAAACAGTATAATAATTGTCGTATATTTAACAAATTTGGTGTTGGTACGGCAACCAGAATTATAATAGGGAAGGGAAACCGTTGTCGTGATGAGACAGCGGTTTTTTTGTTGATATGATAGATCGCAAAGAGCATAAGACTGGACTGGAATCTTACTATGCCGTCGATGAAAAGAACAGAAAATTGAAATATGGATATACCACCGGTTCCTGCGCGGCTGCAGCGGCCAAAGCGGCTGCGGATATGCTTCTTGGCGGGCAGATGGTCGAAGAAGTGACACTTAAGACACCGAAAGGGATTTTGCTCCACCTCTTATTGGAAGAAATTTCCATGAGTTTAGAGGAAGTAGTTTGCGCAGTCAGAAAGGACGGCGGCGATGATCCGGATATGACCCATGGTATTTTGGTATATGCCCGGGTGCGTAAAACCAATGTTTTGCCCGAGGGCTGTGAGACCCGCCCGGAGAATCAGCCATGGGTTATCATCGATGGCGGTATCGGTGTGGGACGTGTGACAAAGCCGGGACTTCAACAGCCGGTGGGGGCCGCGGCCATCAATGAGACTCCCCGGCGGATGATCCGGGAAAGTGTGGAGGAAATCTGTCAGGTCTATGGCTACACCGGAGGAATATCCGTATTGATTGAGATTCCGGAAGGCGTGGAGATCGGTAAACGGACCTTTAATCCCCGTCTGGGAATCATGGGCGGGATTTCTGTTTTGG
Organism: uncultured Hoministercoradaptatus sp.; assembly: GCA_964427045.1. Taxonomy (GTDB): domain Bacteria; phylum Bacillota; class Clostridia; order Lachnospirales; family Lachnospiraceae; genus Oliverpabstia. The sequence goes on from CAYRTA010000046.1 coordinate 3,043, forward strand.
GAACCAGCGGCATCGTGGTGCCTATGAGTGAATCTGCACTGATCGCCAGCCTGAAGCTGGAAATGAAGATGCTGGTGCATAACGGCGGACGGTATCTGGTGATCACACCGGGAAATTATGGTCAGGTCTTTTCCGAGGAACAAAGAACCATTGATTTGACCTATTCCATGAAATGCAGCAACTATGTGGGAGAAACGCTGGATATGGCCAGGGAACTGGGGGTCCGGGGCATTTTGTTTATCGCACATATTGGAAAGTTTATCAAAGTGGCCGGGGGGATTATGAATACCCATTCCAAAAACGCGGACAGCCGGGCCGAGCTGATGGCTGCCAATGCGCTGCGGGCCGGCGCCAGCCATGAGACGGTGATGAACGTGCTGGATTCCATCACCACGGAGGAAAGTGTCGAGATTCTCAGGAAAGATCAGAAATTGAACGAGACCATGGCACAGATTACGGAAAAAATTGACTATTATCTGAATAAGCGGGCCGGGGAACAATTGACAGTGGGAGCCATTATTTTTTCCAGCGTTTACGGGGAACTGGGCCGGACGAAGCAGACGCCATGGCTGATAGAGAAAATTAATCATCAGACAGAAAACGGATAGAAAACAGACAGAAAATAGATGGAAAGCAGATTAAACAGATAGATTAAAGCAGATTAAACAGATAGAGATAAATCAGAGATAAATTTTACAGGCTGTATGAGAGGAGAATACCAAATGATTCATTTTGTTGGAGCAGGGTCCGGAGCGCCGGATTTGATTACGTTACGGGGTAAAAAATATTTGGAAGAAGCGGATGTGATTATTTATGCGGGATCGCTGGTAAATCCTCAGCTTCTTGATTTTGCAAAGCCAGATTGCGTCATCTATAACAGCGCGAAGATGACCCTGGAAGAAGTGCTGGACGTGATGATAAAGGCGGAAGAAGAGAAAAAGATGACGGTCCGCCTCCATACCGGTGATCCGTCGTTATACGGCGCTATTCGTGAGCAGATGGACGTACTGGAAGAAAAGCACATTTCTTTCGATTACTGTCCGGGAGTCAGTTCCTTTTGCGGGGCCGCATCGGCCTTGAATCTGGAATATACCCTTCCGGATGTATCCCAGAGTGTGATCATCACCAGAATGGCGGGAAGAACACCGGTGCCTCCTAAAGAAAGTATTGAATCTTTTGCCGCCCATCATGCAACAATGGTGGTCTTTTTAAGCACTGGTATGTTCGAGGAATTAAGCAGAAGGCTGATAGCCGGCGGCTATACGGCGGATACGCCGGCGGCCATTGTATACAAAGCAACCTGGGAGGATGAAAAGACCTTTATTTGTACTGTGGGCACGCTGGCCGAAACCGCCCGAAAAAACCATATTACGAAAACGGCCTTGATGATTATCGGAGATGTGGTGGCACACAGTCACTATCAGCGGTCAGAGTTATATAACCCTGCATTTACTACGGAATTCCGGGAAGCGACAAAATAAATGAAAATTACGATTATAGCATTTACCGAAAATGGATACCATTTGGAACAAAGGCTTGTGTCCCTTTTAAGGGAAGCTGGTCATACGGTTTCCGGTTTTCTAAAAAGCAAATATGTGACCGCATCCGCAGAAAAAACGGGTGTTTGGCAGGTGGAAGGCTCTCTCAGTGACTGGGCGGCGAAACAGATACCGGATATGGACGGTGTGATCTTTGTGGGTGCGTCGGGCATCGCCGTGCGGACTATGGCGCCTTTTATCAAACATAAAAGTATAGACCCGGCGGTTTTGGTTTTGGACGAGAAGGGACAATTTGTGATTTCTCTGTTATCCGGCCATCTGGGCGGAGCCAACGGACTGGCCAAATGGGTGGCCCAGAGAATTGGCGCTGTGCCGGTGATTACCACGGCTACCGATGTGAATGGTCATTTTGCGGTGGATGTATTTGCAAAGAAAAACGGACTGGCTATTTCCGATATGCGTCTTGCCAAGGAGGTGTCCGCATTGGTTTTACATGGCCGTATCCTAAAAGCTGGTCTGGGAGCAGGCTGTGTGACGAAACCGGAAGAACTTCTGATACCGGAACTGGATCTTTCCGTAGGGAATAGTCCCGACGGGAAAAAGGGGACATTTTGGATTCAGGTATCCCAAGAGGAAATTTTGCATCTGATTCCTCAAAATATGATTCTCGGTGTGGGCTGCAGACGGGATACCGCTGCGGATAAGATTGAATCTGCCGTTTTAAGGGCATTGAGCCAGGAAGGCGTTTTTTTAAAGGCTCTGGCAGGTCTTTGCAGTATTGATCTTAAAAAGGAAGAGCCAGGGTTATTGGAATTTACCCGGCGCCGGAAACTTCCCTTCGTGACGTATTCCAGTGAACAACTGAGGGCCGTGAAAGGCGAATTTACAGCTTCCGGCTTTGTCAGCCAGATTACCGGAGTGGACAATGTGTGTGAGAGAAGCGCCTGTCTGGGAAGCGGACAGGGACAATTAATCATAAAAAAACAGGCTCAGGATGGCGTAACCGTTGCCTGTGCCGTCAGAGAATGGAGTGTGAAGAATGAGTAAAATCTATGTGGTGGGTATTGGGCCAGGGGCATATGAACAGATGACCCTGAAGGCCATACGGGCCATGGAAGACAGCGATGTAATCATCGGCTATACGGTATATGTGGATTTGGTGAAAGAACATTTTGCCGGAAAGGAATTTATGACCACGCCCATGAGAAAGGAAGTGGACCGCTGTGAACTGGCTTTTTGTGAGGCCATGAAAGGAAAGACGGTCTCCATGATCTGCAGCGGCGATGCCGGCGTCTATGGTATGGCCGGGCTGATGTATGAAGTGGGAGAAAAATATCCCCAGGTGGAATTGGAGATCATAGCCGGCGTGACGGCAGCCACCGGAGGGGCGGCCGTTTTGGGCGCGCCGCTGATTCATGATTTCTGTCTGATCAGTTTAAGCGACCTTTTAACGCCGTGGGAGAAGATTGAAAAACGCTTACTGGCAGCGGCCCAGGCGGATTTTGTCATTTGTCTTTATAATCCATCCAGTAAAAAACGCCATGACTACCTAAAGAAGGCATGTGATCTGGTTTTACAGTATCAATCTCCGGATACGGTCTGCGGTACCGTAAGCTATATCGGACGAGAAGGAGAATGCAGTCAGGTAATGACGTTAAAGGAACTTCGTGATACCCAGGTTGATATGTTTACGACCGTCTGGATCGGCAATTCGCAGACCAGGGAACGAAATGGGAAAATGGTAACACCAAGAGGATATCGAAATGTATAAAGTTTTATTATTTGCCGGGACCACAGAAGGAAGAAGAGTGGCGGAATATCTGAATCATCATAAGATTGCCACCCGCGTATGCGTGGCTACCGAATATGGAGAAAGTTTGCTGCCCCAGGGAGAATATCTGGAAATTACCCATCAGCGTCTGAACAGTGACGAGATGGAAGAATTGATGTGGAAAATGGAAGACGGTGGTCTTGTAATTGATGCCACCCATCCCTATGCGGCCGTTGTATCGGAGAATATAGAAAAGGCCTGCGCCAATACGGCAACTGCTTACCTGCGCGTGATCCGGGAGGACTCCCAAATGGGGGAGGCGTTTGATTCGTCCTGTCAGGATGTGGTCTTTGTAGGCGGCACCAGAGAAGCGGTGGAATATCTGGAACACACGGAAGGTAAGATTCTGGTGGCTACCGGCAGCAAGGAACTGGCGGCCTATACGGCTATCACCGATTATCAGACCCGTGTATATGCCCGTGTCCTGTCGCTGGTGGAAGTGGTGAAATCCTGTGCGGCTCTTGGTTTTGAAGGAAAGCACCTGATCTGTATGCAGGGGCCATTTTCCATGGAGATGAATATTGCGCTGCTTCGGCAGGTAAAGGCTTCCTGGCTGGTGACCAAGGAGTCGGGGAATGCCGGAGGCTTTATTGAAAAATATTTGGCCGCAAAGGAATGCGGCTGTAAATTGCTGGTAATAGGCAGACCCAGAAAAGAAGCAGGTCTTACCATAGATGAATGTCTGGAGCATTTAAAGAAGCGTTTTCAACTGGAGGATGATAAAACGGCGGTTTCCCAGAAGATTTCTCTCGTGGGAATCGGTATGGGAGCTGAGTCCACTCTGACCATAGAAGGAAGGGCCGCTCTCAACGAGGCTCAGCTGTTAATCGGAGCCGAGCGGATGTTAGAAAACGTAAAACAATCCGGCCAGGAATGTTTTGCGGCGTATAAGCCGGAGGTGATTTGCGACTGTATCCGCAGTCATGCTTCCTGTGCAAAGATTGCCATCGCGTTGTCCGGAGATGTGGGCTTTTACAGCGGGGCTAAGAAATTAATTGACCGCATTAATGAGGAATTTCCGGAAGCCGACCTTCAGGTTTATTGTGGAATTTCTTCGATGATTTATTTTTGCAGCAAATTGAAAACGGCATGGGAGGATGTACTTCCCATTAGTCTTCATGGCAGAAATCGTAATCTGATCGGATTGCTTCAGCATCATCCGCGGATTTTTGCCATTGTGGGTAACCGGACCGGTGTAGGGGATATTTGTAAGAAACTGGTCGCTTATGGCATGGGTGATACCCGGGTTTCCATCGGTGAATGCCTGTCCTATCCTGACGAAGCGATTCGCTGCGGTACGGCTTCGGATTTCACAGACGAAGAAACCCAGATTCTGAGTGTGGTTTTGGTGGAGCGTACGACGCCGGTATTGCCATGGACTGGCTGTGTGACTCATGGGATTCCTGACGAAGCATTTTTGCGGGATAAGGTTCCTATGACGAAAGAAGAGGTACGCAGCATCTCTCTTTCTAAGATGCATTTATTTAAGGATTCTGTTATCTATGACGTGGGGGCAGGTACTGGTTCCGTATCGGTTGAGATGGCTCTTATGGCCGTGGACGGCGAGGTGTATGCCATCGAAAAAAAACCGGAAGCCGCGGCCCTGATTGAAAAAAATAAACAAAAATTCTGTGTGGATAATCTGACGGTTATCCGGGGGACGGCTCCTGAGGCCCTTGAAAATCTTCCTGTGCCGACCCATGCTTTTATCGGAGGTTCCTCAGGGAATCTAAGCGCTATTCTTGCCGTATTATTTAAGAAAAATCCTAAGCTGCGGGTAGTGATCAACTGTATCACTCTGGAGACGGTGGCGGAAGCCATGCATTGGCTTGGTGAATGGGAACAGGGAACTTTGGCAGAAGATCTGACCATTACAGATTTGGATATTGCACAGGTAAATGTGGCAAAGGGAAAGAAAGCGGGACCGTACCATCTGATGATGGGACAAAATCCGGTATATGTCATCTCCTTTTGCGGGGCTGTGCGGCAGATGAGGTGAAATATGGATAAAATGTATCGGGTTCCCCGTATTTTGCTTGGAGCTGCATCCAGCGGAAGCGGAAAAACATTACTGACCTGTGGAATTTTGCAGGCACTGAAAAACAGGGGGCTTGAAATAGCCTCCTTTAAGTGTGGACCAGATTATATTGATCCCATGTTTCACAGCCGTGTCATCGGCACAAAAAGCAGAAATCTGGATACCTTTTTTACGAAGGAAGAGACACTGCGGTATCTGTTGGGAAAGAATGCCGAAGACTGCCAGATATCCGTCATAGAGGGTGTCATGGGCTATTACGACGGTCTGGCAGGTATCAGTGATCAGGGAAGCGCATATGACGTGGCAGTAAAGACCGATACGCCCGCTGTGTTTATTGTAAATTGCAAGGGCATGAGTCTATCTGTGGTGCCCTATATCAAAGGATTTCTCGAATACCGGGCGGACAGCCATATTTGTGGTGTGATTTTAAATCAAATATCGCCTATGCTGTATGGGCGAATGAAAGAACTGATCGAATCCCAGCTTCCCGTCAAGGTTTACGGATATGTTCCGTTATTACAGGATTGTGTTCTGGAAAGCCGTCATCTGGGGCTTGTCATGCCGGAGGAGATAGATGGCTTAAAGGATAAGTTAAATAAGCTGGCAAGTCAGATGGAAGAAACCCTGGATATGGACGGACTGCTTCGCCTGGCTGAGACGGCGAGGCCCTTTAAGGCCCATCCGGCGCCGGTTTATCATACGAAAAAGAGGGTCCGTATAGCGGTGGCGCGGGACGAGGCATTTTGCTTTTTTTATGAGGATAATCTGGATTTGTTAAAAGAGATGGGAGCAGAGCTTGTCGATTTTTCACCCCTCCATGACCATGCGCTGCCTGAAAACATACAGGGCTTGCTTTTGAATGGAGGGTATCCGGAACTGTATGCCAAAAAACTCAGTGAAAATACCGCGATGCGGCATCAGATTCGTCAGGCCATTGAAAATGGGCTGATTTATACCGCGGAATGCGGCGGCTTTATGTATCTTCATGAGGAACTGGAGGATATGGAAGGAACGTTCTGGCCCATGACCGGGGTGATCAAAGGAAAAGCATACCGGACTTCCCGTTTGAAACGGTTTGGCTATATTACCCTTTCGGAAGGAAGCTGTTTTGACAGACCGGTGGGAGACATTCCTTCCCATGAGTTTCATTACTTTGATTCGGAAAACTGTGGAGAAGAATTTCTGGCCCGGAAACCTTTAAGCAAACGGTCCTGGCGTTGTATGCACAGCAGCCGTCAGGGACTTTGCGGGTATCCCCATCTGTATTATTATAGTAATGTAAAAGTACCGGAAGCCTTTTTACGGGCTTGTGAAGGAGAATAAATGTTTCATGTGATTACAGGAGGAAGCGGCAGCGGGAAATCCGCCTATGCGGAAAACTGCATTTTGGATTATCAGGGGGAAACCCGCATTTATATTGCCACCATGTATCCTTTTGATGAGGAAAGCCATGCAAGAATCCGGCGCCATCGGGCGATGCGGAGGGAAAAACAGTTTTCTACCATCGAGTGTTATACAGGACTCAGGGATATCGTTTTGCCGGAACATGCGGATGTTTTATTGGAATGTATGTCGAATCTGACTGCCAATGAGATGTACCAGGAGCAGGGGGCCAGGGAAAGAACGGTGGAAGCGGTTCTGGATGGAATCTGTCATTTGACAAAGACGGCAGATCATCTGGTGGTGGTTACCAATGAAGTATTTTCCGATGGTGTGAATTATGATCCGGATACGATGCGTTATCTGAACTATCTGGGACAGATCAACCGCAGGATGAGTGAAATGGCGGACCGGGTGACAGAGGTTGTATATGGTATCCCTGTCAGGCTTAAATGAGAGAACGTTTCCGATGGTGTGAAACATAAAGAGAGGAACAATGTCATGAAGAAATTATACAACAGTGCGTTAATCGCATTTTCCATGTATTCGAAGATTCCCATGCCCCAATGCCAGTGGACAGAGGAAAACATGGCTTATGCCATGTGCTTTTTGCCGCTGATCGGTGTGGTCATCGGCGGGCTGACCTGGCTTTTCGGGGTCTTTGGCATGCAAATCGGATTGACCCCTGCATTGTATACAGTAGTTTTGATGCTGATTCCCTGGCTTATCACCGGAGGAATTCATTTGGACGGTCTGTTGGATACGGCGGATGCCATGAGTTCCTGGCAGGAGCGGGAGCGTCGTTTGGAAATATTGAAAGATTCTCATGCAGGCGCCTTCGCGATTATTTCCTGTGTGGTCTATTTTTTCTTTTATTATGGAATTTACAGTCAGATAACCCTTCGGGTCTTTCCGATTCTGGCGGCAAGCTTCGTATTGTCCCGTACGTTAAGCGGGCTGGCAGTGATTGTGTTTCCCAAAGCGAAGAAAACCGGGTCCGTATCGGCCATTGCCAGGGGTTCCAGAGATCGTCAGGTACTGTTTACTATGATTGTTTATCTGGTTTTGATTTTTGCATATATGATGGTGATGGACTGGAAGCTGGGTCTGGTCTGTTACGGGACAGCCTGGCTAACTTATCTTGGATATTATAAAAAGGCAATGAAATATTTTGGCGGGATAACCGGGGATTTAGCCGGCTGCTTTTTATCGTTATGTGAATTATTTATGGCGGCGGCAATGGTACTGGCAGTATTGATTCCCGGTATATAAGCGGCTAAATGAAATAAGAAGCCTGACCGTTGCCAGGCAGGAAACGAAATGATACGATATTTACGGGAGCAGGAGAATAGATATGAAGTTGATCATAGGCGGTGTCAGTCAGGGAAAACGGGCATATGCTGCTTTTACATACCAGTTGTCCGATCAGGACTGGGCGGATGGCTCCGTTTGCAGTGAAGAAGACTTAAAACAGTGCAAAGGGATCTTCAATTTCCAGGAATGGATTCGCCGTCACACGGACGAAACGACGCCGGAGACGGAGATTATCCGTTTTGCCGAGGAATTTTATGAAAGTTATCCGGAACGGATTGTAGTGTCTAATGAAGTGGGATATGGAATTGTTCCCATGGAGGCAAAGGAGCGTGCCTGGCGGGAAGCATGCGGACGTGCCTGTACGGTGCTGGCATCTCATGCCGAGGAAGTGGTACGGGTCTGTTGTGGAATAGGTACAAAACTGAAAGGATAAGCCGATGAGAATTGATTTGATTCGCCATGGAAAAACCTGGGGGAACACGTTAAACCGTTACATCGGAATTACCGATGAACCGATTATGGAGGAAGAGAGAGAACGGATTTCGGGGTTACAGTATGATCGGCCACAGGTGGTTTATACAAGCCCGCTGCTTCGCTGCCGTCAGACGGCCGAGCTGCTTTATCCGAAGGTGCCGTACCACACGGTCTCGGATCTTTCGGAATGCAATTTCGGAGCTTTTGAAAATAAAAACTGGAAAGAATTATCCGGAAATCGTGACTACCAGGCGTGGATAGACAGTAATGGCACCCTGCCCTTTCCCGGTGGTGAGGATACGTTTGCTTTCCGAAAAAGAAGCTGCCAGGCGTTTCTAAGCATTCTTAGGGAGTGCAGAAAGGCGCAGGTTTCTCATGCTGTCCTGGTGGTCCACGGCGGCACGATTATGAGTATTCTGGAAGCATACGGAATACCGGAAAAATCATTTTATGACTGGCATGTCAAAAATGCGGAAGGATATCATACGGAGTGGGAGGATGAGGATGAATTGGATATGGATGGCCGTCATTTGCGGTTATGTGTTAGATCTCTTATTCGGTGATCCCAGGTGGCTATATCATCCGGTGCGCATCATCGGTAAGGGAATTTCTGTTTTTGAAAGGCTGCTGCGCGCGGTTTTTCCCCCAAATAAGAAGGGAGAGCGGGCAGCCGGAGTCTGCCTGGTGGTATTGATTGCAGGCTGTTCTACGGCCATTCCTTTGGGAATTTTATGGGCGGCTTATCATTGGCGTGTATGGCTGGGTGTGATACTGGAATCTTTTATGTGTTATCAGCTTCTTGCAGCCCGTTCTCTGCGGGATGAAAGCTACAAGGTTTATGAAGCGTTACAAACAGGTGATCTAAAACAGAGCCGTTATGCCGTATCCATGATTGTGGGCCGGGATACCCAAAACCTGACTCAGGAGGGTGTGACGAAAGCGGCAGTGGAGACCGTGGCGGAAAATACTTCCGATGGCATCATCGCGCCGCTTTTTTATATGATGATCGGCGGAGCGGTTCTCGGGTTTGCGTACAAATCTATTAATACCATGGATTCCATGGTAGGATATAAGAATGACCGCTATCAATATTTTGGTACGGCTGCGGCCAGGCTGGATGATCTGGTGAATTTTCTTCCGGCCCGTATATCGGCGTGGCTGATGATCTTTGCGGCTTACCTGACTGGTATGGATGGCAGGAATGCGAAGAAAATATTTCTCCGGGACCGCTATCAGCACGCAAGCCCGAATTCGGCCCAGACAGAAGCCGTCATGGCCGGGGCCCTGGACATCCAGCTTGCCGGAGATGCCTGGTATTTTGGAAAGCTTCATAAAAAGCCGTTTATCGGTGATCCCATTCGCGAGATTGAGATAGAAGATATTATCCGTTCCCATAAATTGATGTATGGAACGGAGTTTCTGGCAGTTTTGATTTTTAGCGTGATCCGGCTGATTTTTAATATCATTTTCTTACTGTAGCAAACCGTACAATAAACATGAAGTGACAAGGAGAGAAACGGCATGAAGGAATATATACATGGAGGGGATGTTTACCGGCATCCCGACGTGTTGGATTTTTCTGCGAATATTAATCCGCTGGGTCCGCCAAAGGAAGTAATCCGTGCGGCAAAGGAAAGTATGGAGCAGATGGTCCATTATCCGGATGCCTGTAAGGAAGAGTTGAAAACGGCGCTTTCCAATTATGAACAGGTACCGGAAGAATGGCTGATCTGTGGAAATGGCGCGGCGGAATTGATTTTCACTCTGGTATATACTCTGCGCCCCAAACGGGCATTGCTGCAGGCGCCCACATTCGCCGAATACGAACAGGCGCTTCGTTGCGTAGACTGTGAAATTTCTTATGCAGACAGCAAAATGACTTATGAAATTGGCCGTGAGTTTTTACATTCCCTGACAATGGATCCGGACATCGTATTTCTCTGTAATCCGAATAATCCCACCGGGCTTCTGATTGATCCGGATTTACTTTTGGACATTGTAAAAATTTGCGGAAAAAGAAACGTGATTCTGGTGGTGGATGAGTGCTTTATTGACTTTGTGGATGCGCCCAAAAAGCATTCGCTGCTTAAATATCTGGCGTCCTATCCCCATGTATTTCTATTAAAAGCCTTTACAAAGCGTTATGCAATGGCCGGGCTGCGGCTTGGTTACGGGATCTGCGCCGATTCTGCCCTTCTTGCGGCCATGGAGGAACGTACCCAGCCGTGGAACGTATCCGCTCCGGCCCAGGCGGCAGGTATTGCGGCCCTGAAGGAGCAGGCATATGTGGAGCAGTCCAGGGATATCATAAAAAAAGAACGGGCTTATCTGAAAAAAGAACTGAACCGGCTGGGTTATGCTTGTCTGGATTCCCAGGCGAACTATATTTTCTTCAAAGGAGAGCCGGATTTGTATGACCAGCTGCTTAAGGAGAAGATTCTGATTCGGGACTGCAGCAATTATAAAGCCTTAACAAAGGGCCATTACCGGATTGCGGTAAGACTTCACGAAGAAAATGAGCGGTTTATACAGGCGCTTTCGAAAATACAAGAAGCAAAGGAGAAAAACAGATGGCAAAAGCAATCATGATACAGGGAACCATGTCAAATGCCGGAAAGAGTTTGCTGGCGGCAGGTCTTTGCCGTATTTTTAAACAGGATGGCTACCGGGTGGCTCCTTTCAAATCCCAGAATATGGCGCTGAATTCCTTTATTACGGAGGAAGGTCTGGAAATGGGCCGGGCACAGGTTATGCAGGCGGAAGCAGCTGGTATCAAACCATCCGTTCTTATGAATCCCATTTTGTTAAAGCCAACCAATGATGTGGGGAGCCAGGTTATTGTCAATGGCGAAGTGCTGGGAAATATGAATGCACGGGATTATTTTAAATATAAACATAAACTGATTCCCGATATTATGAAGGCCTATAACCAGCTTTCCGAGGAAAATGACATTATTGTGATCGAGGGGGCCGGCAGTCCTGCGGAGATTAATCTGAAACAGGAAGATATTGTCAATATGGGAATGGCAAAAATGGCAAAAGCACCGGTGCTTTTGGTCGGCGATATTGACCGGGGCGGGGTGTTTGCCCAGCTGATCGGAACGGTTATGCTTTTGGAAGAGGATGAGAAGAAGATTGTAAAAGGACTGATTATCAATAAATTTCGCGGCGACAAGTCCATTCTGGACCCTGGTGTGGTGATGCTGGAAGAAAAAAGCGGCATCCCGGTGGTGGGAGTGGCGCCTTATTTACAGATTGAGGTGGAAGATGAGGACAGTCTGACAGAGCGCTTTGATTCCAGTGCCGAGGTGGGTATCATTGATATTGCAGTCATACGGGTTCCCAGAATTTCCAATTTTACGGACTTTAATCCCTTTGAAAGCATGCCCGGTGTTTCTTTGCGCTATGTAAAGCATGTGTATGAACTGAAAA
>CAYRTA010000047.1:0-15005 GCA_964427045.1 uncultured Hoministercoradaptatus sp.
TTCGTCTGGGTGCGGAAGTACATATCGTCTACAGAAGAAGTGAAGAAGAACTTCCGGCCAGAAAAGAAGAAGTACATCATGCAAAAGAAGAAGGCATTATTTTTGATTTGCTGACAAACCCGGTTGAAATTCTTGCAGATGACAAAGGATGGGTAAAAGCAATCAAGTGTGTTCGTATGGAACTTGGCGAGCCGGATGCATCCGGAAGAAGACGTCCGGTAGTAATCGAAGGTTCTGAATTTATCATGGATGTTGACACGGTTATCATGTCTCTTGGAACTTCCCCGAATCCATTGATTTCTTCTACTACCATCGGTCTGGATACAAATAGAAGAAAATGTATCATTGCTGATGAAGAGACGGGAGCAACTTCCAAAGAAGGTGTATATGCAGGCGGCGACGCAGTTACCGGCGCGGCTACTGTTATTCTGGCTATGGGTGCCGGTAAAGCAGCAGCAAAGGGTATTGATGAGTTTATCAAAAATAAGAAATAATTAAGAAATATTTCACACAGAAATGCAGGTATGTTAAGGTAATATATTAGCATACCTGCATTTTATCATCATGACATTGACGATTACATTTCGGCTTTAGGAATTACGGCATGGATGTGTTTGGAACGAAACGTCATGCAGGGAATCTATAACAGGGAGGAATAGATATGTGGAGCATATCGGATTTAAAAGCGAGAGGAAAAGATGCTTTCATGAGAAATTATTGGAAGAGCGTGCTGGTTTCCTTTATTCTCACCTTTGTACTGGGAAGTGCTACGGTGACCGGTCGGATTACCTTCGATGGAACGGACATGTGGGATGAAATTACGTATAATGCTTCTTCTGTTATTTCTGACTTCAGTTATTATTTACATCATGTAAACTGGTTACCTTTTGCAATTGCGGTTGGATTATTAGGTATGGTCGCCAGTCTGGCGAGCCTGGTGATTCGAATCTTTCTTCTTGCCCCATTGGAAGTCGGCGGCTGCCGCTTCTTTTTGGAGAACGCTTATGAGCCGGCGAGGATCGAACGCATTACCTTTGCATTTACCAACGGTAATTATTTAAAAACGGTAGGCGCTCTGTTTATGCGGAATTTACTTATTATTCTATGGTCTCTCCTTTTGATCATACCGGGCATTATAAAAGCATATGAATACCGGATGGTGCCATACCTGTTGGCGGACTCTCCCCAGCTTACCACCAGGGAAGCCTTTCAGATCAGTAAAGACTTAATGAACGGTCAGAAGATGAATGCTTTTGTTTTAGATCTTTCTTTTATTGGCTGGTATATATTGACGGCTATTACTTGCGGGCTTTTGGCTGTTTTCTATGTCCGCCCGTATCAGCATGCGACCAATGCCCAACTGTTTTTGGAATTAAAGCGGCAGTACTTCAATCCAAATCAGCGGTATCCATTTTAATATATGGAATGGAAACAGAAAAATATATGAAGATTACCATACTAACCGTAGGAAAAATCAAAGAAAAATATTTTCGGGATGCCATAGCAGAATATCAGAAACGTCTTGGAAAATATTGTAAACTGAATATTATAGAAGTGGCCGACGAGAAAACGCCGGATCATGCCAGTGAAACTGTAGAAGAAGCCATTCGCCAGAAGGAGGGGGAGCGGCTTCTTCCTCATATCAAGGATGGCGCTTATGTGGTGACCCTGGAAATTAAGGGCAAAGAATTGGATTCCGTGGCTTTGGCGGCAAAAATCGACAAACTGGGTATCCAGGGTACCAGTCATCTTATCTTTATTATAGGTGGTTCCCTGGGACTTGGAAAGAATGTACTTTCCAAATCTGATTTTGCATTGAGCTTTTCGCCCATGACATTTCCGCATCAATTGATGCGGGTTCTTTTGCTGGAACAACTATATCGAAGTTTTCGAATCATACATGGAGAACCATATCATAAGTAAGGGCGGAAGCTGAGAAGCGGGCGGCCGATGAGGCGGATGTGATTTTCCAGGGTGTTATAGGAGGATGAAAAAATGGATTTTGATGATGAAAAAGATTATATCATGCGGATTATAAAAGAAATGGTGCGGGTGCTTTTTTCCCTCCTGTTTGGAAAACAGTATCAGTCCGTGGAATTGCCGGAAGAAAATGCCTTTGAGGTATCCGGAAAGTCTTTGGATGAATTCAAAAAGATGGTAGATCAGGGATTGGTAAATGAAGCAGAGAATCTGCTTTTAGAGGATCTGGATGATACCAAAAAGGAGGAAATGCTTGCCGCCATCTTATTTTATCAATATATAAGTGAAAAAAATAATGATTTTTTGGCTGCACATCATTACTCCAAAGAGGAAGCCCTGGATGGAATTAAGGAATTGGCAAAAAGGGCTGGGTACGGCCAGGTATGTGAATTGTTTTTATCGTCACCGTCTGATTTTGTTTCTCCGTGAACAAATCACTTACAGTGAATAAAGAAAGGAATGCTGACTGCGGCGTTTATCGGTTTACAAACAGTTTCCTTTTATGATAGAGTATTTACAGAGTGTATGGATAAGGAGACACGTATGAAAATCATAATATCACCGGCAAAGAAGATGGTAGTAAACGATGATCTGCTGCCGGTCCGGCAATTGCCCCTTTTTCTGCAGGAAGCTTCCTATTTGCGGGATGTGATGAAAGGGTTGTCTTATGGGGAGGCCAAAAAGGTCTGGAAATGCAATGAAAAAATCGCAGATTTAAATTATGAGCGTTTTCGGAATATGGTGCTGGATCAGAGACTGACGCCTGCAATTTTGGCTTATGAAGGAATTCAATACCAATACATGGCGCCTGCGGTGCTGGATGAACAGGCCCTTGGGTATCTGGACCGCCATCTCAGAATTTTGTCCGGTTTTTATGGTGTGTTGAGGCCCTTTGACGGTGTCGTTCCCTATCGTCTGGAGATGCAGGCAAAATTTCCAAATAAACCCCATAACCTGTATGATTTCTGGGGCGGCAAACTGGCCGAAGCGGTCTGTAAAGACACAGATATCATTGTAAACCTGGCTTCTAAGGAGTATAGTAAAGCAGTAAGCCGCCATCTGCCTTTTTCTGTCAAATGGATCGACGTCATATTTGGCGAAAAGACAGATGGCAAAATTAGAGAAAAAGGTACATATGCCAAAATGGCACGGGGTGAAATGGTGCGCTATATGGCCGAAGGGCAGCTGGAAGAGGTCGATGACATGACGACCTTTAACCGTCTGGGATACCGCTATAGTCCAACCGATTCGGCAGATAACAAGCTGGTATTTTTAAAAGACTCTCCCCGAGAATTTTCAGGAAAAGCAGCGGAGTAGCTGTTTCATCTGCCGGATTCCTCTTTCCTGTGAGGATATAATGGCTTCGAGGATGGGACATAGATCCGGATTAATGTCATAGCGCAGGGCATTGCGAGACATTCTGACGGCGCCTTCATGGTGAGGAATCATTTCACGGATAAAATTGGCGTTGATTTGATTGGTGGCGCAGGCCATATCCATATCAAAAAACATGGTATCCAGAATCTGGTTCGTGCGGCGCTGATACAGGCATAAATCTTCATTGGAATTACAATAGCTTAAGCTGTTATCTAAAATAGCCATCATTTGATCAATACTTTTTGTTTGTTCGATAATGATACGTTCGGCGATTTTCTTTAAGGGCTCCCAGGTGGTGTAGGGAAGCAAGTTTTGAGACATATCGATGGCTGCCTGATGATGGGGAATCATCTGAACAATAAAGTTATAGGAAATACTGTCTGATAATGAAACGGTTGTCATGTCCCTGATCATGGTATCCAAAATGCAGTAAAATGTTGTTAAATAGTTTTTGGTATCTGCGGTGAATTTACAGGTTTGTGATGAACTCATAATTCTCCTTTTTCCTATATGATTGGATTTCTTATCCTATTGTATGCGGAAACCGGATTATGGGAAAGAAAAGAACAGAAAGTTTGAAAAGAGGTGTGGGGAATGGATGTAAATGAATTATTGGATGAATTGTTAAAAAAAGCAAAGAAAGATCCTGAACTTCGGATAGCGTTGTTAAAAACCAGGCAGGAGGACCAGCCGCTTACGGCTTTTTGCCGTAAATGCCAGGAATTGGGTTTTTTGATTTATGAGATGGATTTAATTCAGGCAGGGGAGGAGTTTTATGCTTCTATGCGAAGAAGTACCAATGGAGGCGGAGAAAATTCTCCGATGCTGGAAGGGGAAGATGATTTTTACGAGTTATTTATGGCAAGTCTGGAATCGATTAAGGAAAATTAAGAAATTGGAAATGGAATTTGATTGACTTTCGGGTTATTTGGTTTTATGATGATTAAAATTGATTGCATATTTTGAGGAGGAGAATCAAATGAAAGGAAAAACAATAAAACTGTTGTTTGGTATGGTTTTGTTATCCATGGCGCTGGTATTTAACGGATGCGGAAGTGAAAAAGAAGAAATCGTTGAGCCTGTGGAGTCTACTCAGGAACCAGTCGAAGAATCGGAAGAGGAAGAAGAGGAAAAAGAGGAAGAAGATCAGAAGGCTGCCGATGAGGCAGAAGCTGCATTGGACGAAGAAGATGTAGATGAAGATCTCAGTGCTCTGGCATCCATAAAATTTGATACTATGGAAGAATTTGCAGCTACAGAAGAAATTCAGAGTCAGGTAGAGGCCTATCAGGAAGAACTTCAGGACAGCGGCATGGAGGTAGCTATTTATGGTGAAGATAACAAGCTGGTTTATAGCTTTAAATTCCTGTCCATCGAAAGCAGTCCCGAATTGAACGAAGCTTTGGCCAGTGCGCTGGATGAAGCAGGATCTGAGTTTGAAAGTATTGCTTCCATAATTAAACTTGCCGTAAATGTAGATGATCCGGTTGTAGTGGTACAGTACCTGGATTGTAATGATGAGGTTATGGCTTCTCAGGAATTTTCTGGAAGTGCAGAGTAAAGGGTAAAATTTATTTTATTATATAGATAGCCGGCATAAACGGGCTGCTTATCTGTAAGGATCCTTTCGAATATTATAATGAGAACTTCAGGCCGGATGGGAGTTTTCCCATCCGGCTCATTCTATTTCATGGGAAATTACTTTATTCTGTTCTGCTTTTAAGAAAGACGCGCAATAAGACGATCTGCTTAGATTTTTTCCGCCAATTCATCCAAAGGCGAGATGCGGTAGCCCATGTCCTCCCATTTTGTCAGTAGTTCATCCAGAATTTCGGCGTTGGTTTTGGAGGTGCTATGTAATAAGACCACAGCGCCGGGATGGATACGGGTCAATAGTTTATCAAAGGCTTCCTCATGGGTGGGCTGATCATCCTGCAGCCAATCAACATAGGCAAGACTCCAGAAGAAGGTTTTATAACCCAGATCAGAAGCCATCTTTAGATTTTCGGTACTATAGATGCCCTGGGGTGGACGATAATAAGGAGCCATTTGCTGTCCGGTGATCTCTTCAAACAGTGCCTCGTTATCCTTCAGTTCCTTTTTAAAACCTTCTATCGTACTGATTTTTGACATATCCGGGTGGTGCATGGTATGATTTCCGACGGTATGCCCTTCGGCAAGCATTCGCTTCACCAGATCGGGACTGGTTTCGAGGAAATTGCCAACTACGAAAAAGGTAGCTTTGGCATCGTGGGCTTTCAATGCGTCCAAAATAGCGCTGGTATTTCCGTTTTCATAACCGGCATCAAAGGTCAGATAAATGACATTTTCCTCGTCCGGATCCCGGTAAGCAGCATGGTAGGCTTTTAATTCCTCACTTGTGGCGTTGCCGGTAGGCGGAGTACCTTCCGCGCCAAAGCCAAGGCCCCAACTGTCGCTGGTCATTTCGATCAGCGCGGTCTCCTGGGCGCGGGAGTCCACATAGCGGCGGATGGAAATTCCGGTTAAAAAAGCGGCCACAAAAAGGGTAAAAACGGTTAAGATTTTTCTTTCCACGATAAAAATCCTTTTTGCTTTATCCTATGAAATGGCTCCGATTGTATTCCTTTTTCTTTTCCATTATGCTAAAATAAATACGTTATAAAAAGAATGCCGAGGGTTACTTATGAGTTTTCAAGCAATCGAAGAATTTATCACGCAGTTTCCTATTTATCAATATGCGTTTTTAGAGACACAGGAACTGGAATTTAATAACAGGGTACGGGAAATTTGTAAGCGGGAATGTCCCCGTTATGGGAAATCCTGGTCCTGTCCGCCGGCTGTGGGTTCGGTGGAACAATGCAGGAAGTTATGTCAGGAATATCCTCATGTCTTATTATTTTCATCGGTGGCGGAAGTGCCGGATTATTCCAATATGCGGGTATTGTTGGGTACGAAGCGGGAGCACGAAGAAATTACCGCAAAAATCAGCAGCTATTTAAAACAGGAAGCATACCGGTGTTATATTTTGTCCACGGATTCCTGCGCGATCTGTGAAAAATGTACCTACCCCAGAAAATCCTGTGTTCATCCGGACCGGATGCATCCCTGTATTGAAAGTCACGGGATTTTGCTGACAAAAAGCATTGAGGAACAGCATATGGACTATTTTTTGGGAGAACAATTTGTTTTATGGTTTTCTCTGATCTTTTTTAAAAATGCATAAGTGGCCTTTTTTTACATAAATTAAATAGTAACAACTCATCAATGGGGGTGATTGCATGAAGCTTGCCCATCGAAAATCGGTTTCTAAGCATCTTCCGGACTTTCGGGAGCCAGTGATCACCCTGCAGGGCAGCCGCCGTCTGCTTCTTGAAAACATACAGGGTATAATAACCTATGAATCAGAAGAGTTATGGATTCGTTCCCATAAGAGAAAAATCCATGTTTTGGGGAAGAATCTGAAAATCCTGTATTATACGGAAGAGGAGATGGAAATTACCGGAACCATTGATTCCGTAGATTTTGATCAATTATAAATATAGGAGGCGCCCTTATTTGGAAAAATTGTTACGCTATCTGGATGGTTACATAAAAATTCTTCTTACTGGTAAGCAGCCGGAGCGGTTTTTAAAGCTTTGTGCCGCCCGGGGACTGGTGCTTCGCAATCTGGAAAAATGTGACGAGGGATATCAGTTGGAACTTGCGCTGCCGGATATTTACAAAATCAGCGGATACTTACGAAAAACAGGATGCCGCATCCATATTTTACGAAAAAAAGGAATGTCTTTCTTCTTTTACCGAAATAAAAAGAGAAAGGCATTTTTTGCAGGTATCGTCTTATGTCTTGTCCTGATGTATGTATCCTCCCTGTACGTCTGGGAGATACAGGTTTACGGCAATCATTACTATGCCAAGGAAGCAGTTTTGGAAGAATTGGAGCAGTTGGATGTCAGGGATGGGGTGTTGATCCGTTCCCTGGATTGTCTTTCACTGGCTTCCGGAATCCGGGCCGCTTTTCCCCAGGTTGTTTGGGTATCCGTGCGTACGGAGGGAACTTGTCTGATTGTAGATTTGAAAGAAAACGAGGATGACTATCTGACCACAGAAGCCGGAGATGAGATAGAAGCGGCAGATGAAACCGCAGCGGGTTATGATCTGACAGCCCCGCGGGATGGGACGATCTTATCGATGATTACCCGGTCTGGCATGCCCTGCAAACGGGAAGGCGATACCTGTGAGAAAGGGGAAGTACTGGTGACCGGATTGCTACCTATTTTAAATCAGGATGGGGAGGTGGCACGTTATGAGAGCGTGCAGGCAGATGCGGATATTATTATGGAAACCGAGTATGCATATTACGATGAATTTGACAGTACGATTACCCGCCAGGAAGTCACAGGGGAGGAACGTTCCCGGTCTTTTCTGACGCTGGGGAGTCTGCGGCTAAACTGGCCCATCGAATATACGGAGCAGACGAATATTTATGAGACTGTGTGGAAATTACATATTACGGATACCTTTTATTTGCCTGTTTCTATTGGAAAAACGTATTATGAACCGTATCAGGTGATCACGGAAACGTTATCAGAGGATGAAGCGTCGGAATTATCCAGGGAACATGTAACAAAATATATGCGGCGGCTGGTAGAGGAAGGGAAGACCGTGGTAAGTCCCTCTGTCCGTTTCTATCAGTCAGGAGATAAATGGATTACCAGGGGCACGATTACCGTGCAGGAAAAGGTAGAACAAAAAAAGACGATTGATGAGATTCCGCTTATTGATATGCCAAAAGAAAATCAGGAAGAAACGGAATAAATGGCAGATTATAGAGAAAAAAACATAAAAGGGGTTTCATTCTGACAAAAAAATGGTACAATACATAATGTGTTGTTTACAGCGGAAAGGAATTAGATTAGATACATGGCAAATGGAATTGTAGAACAACTGCTTGAAATTCCCGCAGAACATGAACGGAATATTTTTGGCCAGTTTGATGAACATATTAAGAAAATTGAGAGAAATCTCCAGGTCACACTGATTGCCAGGGATGGTGTCTTAAAGGTCGTCGGTCCTATGGAAAATGTAAAAAAAGCCGCCGGAATTTTCCGGGATTTGCTTAAGCTTTCCCAGAGAGGGAATGAAATTTCGACTCAGAATGTGGATTATGCGATTTCTATGTCCATGGAAGAAACGGAAGTACAGTTGGCAGAGATGGACCGGGATTGCATTTGCCACACTATCAATGGCAGACCGGTCAAGCCAAAGACACTGGGCCAAAAACAATATGTAGACCAGATTCGTAAAGAGATGATCGTTTTTGGCGTGGGTCCCGCCGGCACAGGTAAGACCTACCTTGCCATGGCTATGGCCATTCAGGCTTTTCGGAATGATGAGGTGGGACGGATTATCCTGACACGTCCGGCTATTGAGGCCGGTGAAAAACTGGGATTTTTACCTGGCGATCTGCAAAGTAAGATTGATCCCTATTTAAGGCCCTTATACGATGCGTTATATCAGATTATGGGCCCGGAATCTTTTACGAAGAATATGGAAAAAGGCTTGATCGAGGTAGCGCCCCTTGCCTATATGCGCGGCCGCACGCTGGATAATGCTTTTATCATTCTGGATGAAGCCCAGAATACCACACCGGCGCAGATGAAGATGTTTTTGACGCGTATTGGGTTTGGTTCCAAGGTAATTATAACCGGCGATTCCACCCAGAAGGATTTACCTGCCGGACAGCGTTCCGGTCTGGATGTGGCTATGAAAGTGCTTCGCAAAGTGGAAGGCATTGCCTTCTGTGAACTAACCAGCAAGGATGTTGTGCGTCATCCGCTCGTACAGAAGATTGTACAGGCTTATGATGATTATGAGAAGAAGCATCCGGAACATATGGCAGCTGCCGGTCCGGGAAGGAGAAAAATCCATCATGACCATTGATTTTGAAAATGAACAGGAACAACAATTTGATTTTGATTTTGAGTCGGTGGCATTGGATGTCATTGATGAGATTTTAGATCAGGAAGGCTGTCCCTATGAGGTGCAGCTTAGCTTGGTATTAACCGACGATGTGCGGATTCGGGAGGTAAATAATCAGTTTCGCCAGATTGACCGGGCGACAGATGTATTATCGTTTCCAATGATTGACTTTGAAGAGCCGGCGGTTTATGATTTTCTGGAAGATGATGACAGTTATTTTAATCCGGAAACGGGTGAATTGATTTTGGGGGATATCATGGTTTCGATTCCCCATGCGGTGGCCCAGGCAGAAGCCTATGGCCATAGCATCAAACGGGAATATGCCTTTTTAATTGCCCACAGTATGCTGCATCTGTTAGGATATGATCATATGGTAGATGAGGAGCGTCTGATTATGGAAGAAAAACAGAAACAGGCTCTGCATCATTTACATATTGAGAGAAAGTAGAAAGTGAGGAACAATATGAGAAAATATGGAAAACTGCTTCTTGCATTAGGTTTGGCCGGAGCTATGTTTGCCGGCTGCGGTAACACAAAGGAAGAAGCAACAACGGAACCCACGCCAACAGAAGAGGCCGTTCAGGAAGAAGTGACCCCTTCGCCCGAATTGATCACAGCTGAGGAACCGGAGCCTACGGAAGAGGCTTTGCCGGATGGATATTGCTATAGCTATCTGACCGGTGAACTTGTGCCGGAGTCCATCGGCAGAAGAAGACCGGTGGCGGTTATGCTCAATAATGTAAAGGCAGCTTGCCCGCAGGCCGGACTGGCCAATGCAGGTGTCGTATATGAAGCCCCGGTAGAAGGCGGCATTACCCGTTTGATGGGTATTTTTGAGGATTATGATAATCTGGAAAAGATCGGCTCCGTAAGAAGCTGCCGCGATTATTATATTTTCTATGCCTCCGGTTTTAACGCGATTTATTGTCATTACGGGCAGAGTGCCTATGCCGTAGGTTTCCTGGAACTTCCGGAGGTGGATAATATCAGTGGTCTTGCCGGATACGGCGATCAGGTATACTACCGTACGACAGACCGTCAGTCTCCCCATAACGCCTATACCAGCTTTGAAGGAATTCAGAAAGGAATTGAGATTTGCGGATACAGCCAGGAATATGATGAGGATTTTGTACCCGGATATGTATTCTGTGATCTGGATACCGATATTGATGTGGCCGGTGATACGGCAGCTTACACCATTAAGCCAGGTTTCTTCGTCAATGAGCCCTGGTTTGTATATAACGAAGATGATAAATTATATTACCGTTATCAGTTTGGTGCAGAGCAGATTGACGAGCTGACTGGCGAACAGGTTGCATATAAAAATATTATTTTCCAGTATTCTTCCTGGAGAATGTACGATGACACCTATCTGAATATCGATGTGGATGCGGCCAATAAAGGGCTGTACTTTGTAAATGGAGAAGTGCTGAATATTACCTGGAAGAAATATACGCCATGGGGGCCAACGTACTACTTTGACGAACACGGCAATCAGATCATGCTGGATACTGGTACTACCTGGGTATGTATCATTCCGGATAGCTATATCAGCCGCGTGGAAGTAACCGATGCCGCTGGAAACAGTACGATGGATGCCGTGGAATGGGCAAACCGTATCCTTTTAAAAGATGAAATCGATGCCGGCGCTACCGTTTCCCAGGAGGTTGTCTCTGATGAATCCCAGGATGCGGAAAGCATGGTGAATGAGACTACCCAGGCAGAATCCGAAAATGATTATTAATCTGTAAAATTTCGTAATATCTGCATAAATCATCAAGAGAATACCGATACTATAAGAAAAAGGAGTCACACGAGATGCGAAAACTTTCTTATGGTATCGGTCTTTTATTGGTTGTTGGGTTATTGATGTTCGGGTATTATGAAAGTTATCAGTTACATCAGGAAAAAATTGCGATTGAGACAGAAAATCAGCTGGAACCTGCTTACCGGATTGGAGAAGAAAATGGTCATGTGGCCGTTTACCGGGAGGACGGCGTGGTGTATGAGTACACCGATATTGAACTGGAAATGCTGCCCACCGAGGTAGCGGATGAGGTCCGCCGCGGCATTACACTGGAAAACAAGAAGGAATTATATGGATTTCTGGAAAACTATTCCAGTTAATGACGTATCATGACGTATGATTTTGTCAAAATGTAAAAAGTGCTGGTGTTTTTTGGAAACCTGCGCTAAAATAAGACCGCAGTACAGGCAGGTCCCTGGGACCTTGAAAGGAACGTTAGATACTATGAATCAGGAACTTCGAGATAAATTAAAAGATAAAAAACGCATTGTAATTAAGATTGGTTCTTCCTCGCTGACTCATCCCGAGACGGGAAATCTGGATTTGATTAAGCTGGAAATTCTGGTTCGTGAGATCAGCGACCTGCGCAATCAGGGAAAAGAGGTGGTTCTGGTATCCTCCGGCGCCATCATGGTAGGAAGAAAAACCATGGGATTCGACCGCCGGGTGGATGCGCTGGCCCAGAAGCAGGCGTGTGCCGCCATCGGCCAGGCAAAATTGATGATGATTTATCAGAAATTATTTTCCGAATATAACCAGGTGGCCAGCCAGATTCTGATTACCAAGAATACCATGGTGGATGCGGTCAACCGCCGCAATGCCAGAAATACCTTTTTTGAATTGCTGAAGATGGGTTCCATTCCCATTGTAAATGAAAATGATACCATCAGCACCTATGAGATTGAGTTTGGCGATAACGATACCTTATCTGCGGTGGTAGCCGCGCTGATCGGCGCCGATTTACTGATTTTGCTTTCCGATATAGACGGATTGTTTACCGATGATCCGCACCGAAATCCGGATGCGAAATTTGTCGATCTGGTTGATGAATTGGATGAGCGGCTTTTGACCATGGCAAAAGGTACGAAAAGCAGTGTGGGTACCGGAGGGATGACAACCAAATTACATGCGGCCCAGATTGCGGGAGCGGCGGGGACGGACATGGTAATTGCCAACGGCAGCGATTTCCATGTCATACATAAGATTATGCAGGGACGAAACTACGGAACCTTGTTTTTGGCCCACCCAAAGGATGAATTTTATCTGATTGATTATTTGAAGAGCAAGTAGAGGAGACGAAAGATGGATCAAAAAGGAATCGACCGGATCAATGAACTGGCACGAAAGGCTAAGACAACCGGACTGACTGCCGAAGAAAAGGAAGAGCAGGCCAGATTAAGAAGAGAGTTTCTGGCCAGTGTGCGCATGAATCTGCGCGCCCAGCTGGATCAGATTGATATACGGGAAGCCGATGGCAGTATCACACACTTAGGAGAAAAATATGGAGACCAAAAAAAACATTAGAAAACTGGTTTTTCAGAGACGAAAAGAGGCCAGACCGGAGGATATCCGAAATCACAGCGCATTGATTTGCAAAACCCTTTGCTCTCTTGGACAGTATCAGGAAAGTGACTGGGTATATCTGTATATCGATTGTAAAAATGAAGTTATGACCGGCCCGGTTATGAAAGCGGCGCTTTCCGATGGGAAACGGATTGCGGCGCCGAAAGTGATCGGACAGAACATGGTCTTTTATGAGATTCATGGTATGGAGGATTTGGAACCGGGCTATTTTGGCATTCTGGAGCCGAAGGAGGGCCTTCCCATAGCCCGCGGTGAAGATGGGCTTTTGCTTATGCCGGGCGTGGCCTTTGATCCCATGCGTCACCGTATCGGGTACGGCGGCGGTTTTTATGACCGGTATCTCAGCATACATACGAGAATGAAAAAGGTGGCAGTGGCTTTTGAATTTCAGATTTTAAAGGAGGTTCCTTTCGAAAAGACGGATATTCTTCCGGATTTGATTGTCACGGAATCCAGAACCATAGGATAAGAATCCGGAACCATGAGATAAAAATCCGAACCGTAATTTCCGGTTCTATTTTTTCATCAGAAGCATAAACTACTATGAACAAGGCATCATAGGAGGTTATGTTATGATACACGTGCAAGAAGATACATATGATAACATTATGGATGTTTTGCAGGAATTGGCCGCGGCCTATCCGGGTTTTACCGTTCTCCGCCACATGGGGACAAGCCATGATGGCCGTACCATTCCATTGATTCGTATGGGGCTGGGAGTTCATTCACTGGTATTGACAGCCGGCTTATACGGAAACGAGCAGGAAAATCCCCATTTATTATTACGTCTGATAGAAGAGTATGGACGCGCATATCTTAAGAAAGAAACCGTGCAGGGATATTCGGTCCGCCAACTCCTAAACCAGTATTCACTGGTCATTCTTCCCCTTTTAAATCCCGACGGATACGATATTGTATCCCAGGGCTTTTCCATTATTCGAAATCCGGTTCTCAGGCAAATGTGCAAAATGAAGGAACTGGATGCGAAACAGTGGATCTATAATGCGCGATGCGTGAATCTGGACCGCAATTTTCCTGCTAAGACCTATGAGAGTCAGGGACCGGGAGAGTATCCGGGAAGCGAAAATGAAACGCGGGCGCTGATGCGGGTGTTTGAAGAATATGAGACCATAGGATATCTGGATTTTCACTCTCAAAGCAGAGTGATTTATTATTTTTATCATACGTTACCCTTTGTCCGGCATCAGAAAAATTATATGCTCGGTCATTATCTGCAGCCATCCCGGGAATTTCATATACGAAGAAGGGAAGAGGACCAGATTCCTGCCGGAGGGAGTCCGGTGAACTATTACGCGGAATATTATGAGCGGCCTGCCATCATCGTAAAGACGACGGAATATTCCTGCCTGGACCGAAAACGGGATTGTCTGGGCGCCTATGGATATGATGAAAAAGAGGATTCCGCGTTTCGGGAGATTCTCCGCTTTCCCCTTGAAATTATGAATAGAACTTGAAACTAAAGAATCGGATTGGTATAATGCAATTGCGCATTGTGAAAGATAGAACAGTTAGAAATGAGGATCAGCCATGAATCAATTGATAGATACAAAAGAACCGCCCAGAGATCTTACGGAAGAGAAGCGGCAGTATTATTTTATGGAGGAAGCCAGGAGAAAGAGAGAACTTTTGGAGCAGGAGGTTGGACACCCCCTGACTTTTTGCGTGGTTACCTTTGGCTGTCAGATGAACGCGCGGGATTCGGAAAAACTGGAAGGAATCCTGCATCGCATCGGTTTTTTGCCGTCGGATGATGAAGATACGGCGGATTTTGTGATTTATAATACGTGTACGGTTCGTGAAAACGCGAACCAGCGTGTCTATGGAAGGCTGGGGCAGCTTGGCAGCCGGAAGAAGAAACAACCTCACAAGATGATTGCGCTCTGCGGCTGCATGATGCAGGAACCCCATGTAGTAGAAAAACTGAAAAAGAGTTATCGTTTTGTCAATTTGATTTTTGGTACCCATAATATTTTTAAATTTGGAGAGTTGCTCTGCAGAGCCATGGATTCGGACCGCATGATCATTGATATCTGGAAAGATACGGACCAGATCGTGGAAAATCTGCCTGTTGACCGGAAGTATTCCTTTAAATCCGGCGTCAATATCATGTTTGGCTGCAATAATTTCTGCAGCTATTGTATTGTACCTTATGTACGGGGCCGTGAACGAAGCCGCAATCCCCAGGATATTGTAGAAGAAATCTGCCATTTGACACAGGATGGCGTTTCGGAAGTCATGCTGCTGGGACAGAATGTAAATTCCTATGGGAAGAATC
>CAYRTA010000048.1:0-14966 GCA_964427045.1 uncultured Hoministercoradaptatus sp.
CGATACTAGTATATCAAAAAAAGCCAGCTTTCGCTGACTTTTTTGACAGTCTGAGCTTCCGGACCTGGATCCGGAAGCCTTAAAACACAATTTCATTTCAATTTTCTATTTATGCATGTACGCCTGTTATACACCTGAGTAAGCCGCGAATCCGCCGTCAATCGGAAGTACGACGCCGGTAATTGCGCTTGCTGCCTTATCATCACACAGGAAGAATACGCCGCCAAGCAATTCTTCACTGTCTACGAAGCGATGGGTCGGAGTTCCTTCCAGAATCTTCTTAGAACGGGCCGTTGGGGTTCCATCCTCATTGAAAAGCAGCGCACGGTTCTGGTTCGATACCAAAAATCCCGGCGCGATGGCATTGCAGCGGATACCGGTGCCTGCAAAATGGGTAGCCAGCCACTGGGTAAAATTGCTTACGGCCGCTTTTGCTCCGGAATATGCCGGAATCTTTGTCAGCGGAATATAAGCGTTCATAGAAGAAATATTTAAAATACAGCCGCTCTTGCGTTCCACCATATCTTTTGCAAAAGCCTGGGTCGGAAGCAGGGTTCCCTGGAAGTTCAGCTTAAATACAAAATCAACGCCGGAAGCCTCCAGATCAAAGAAGGTCTTATCGCCTTCTTTTGCTTCATGCTGATATTCATTGGTTGTCTGGGCCCGGGCATTATTGCCGCCGGCGCCATTTACAAGGATGTCACAGGGACCGAGATCGGCAACTACCTGGTCATGAACTGCCTTCAGCGCTTCTGCATCCAAAACGTTGGCCTTATAGCCCTCGCAGATCTGGCCCTCCGCCTTACATTCATCAGCCAATTTCTTTACGGCCTCTTCATTCAGGTCCAAAGCCGCAACTTTTGCGCCGGCCTGGGCAAATGCCCGTGCCATGGTTCCGCATAAAACGCCGCCTGCGCCAGTAATTACCACTACTTTTCCTGTAAAATCAATATTTAAAGGTAAATTCATCATAATCGCATCTTCCTCTCTTCTTATTCATGGAATCCAAAGAACTGGTTTGTGTTATTGAAAGACAAATCGGCAACCAGTTTCTTCAGATATTTCTCATCATTCGGGTACTGTCCGCTCTCTACCCACTCTCCGATCAATTCGCACAGCACACGGCGGAAATACTCATGCCTGGTGTAACTAAGGAAAGAACGGGAGTCCGTCAGCATACCGACAAACTGACCCAATACACCATTTCCCGCCAAATCCATCAGCTGGGCACGCATACCCGGACGGCTGTCATTGAACCACCAGGCACTTCCCTGCTGCATCTTACCAGCCACTCCGCCGCCCTGGAAGCAGGCCATAATGGTAGCAATAGCCGTATTATCCGCAGGGTTCAGCGAATACAGAATCATCTTCGGCAGCCCGTCATTTTCCGTAAACGCATTCAAAAGCGGGGACAGATTTTCCACGCCGGACTGGCTGTTGACCGCATCATAACCGGTATCCGGTCCCAGCACTGCAAACTGCGGTTTATTATTATCTCTCAGGCAGCCAAAATGGATCTGCATAACCCAATTCAGTTCCTTATAGTGCTTTGCACAGGCGATGGTGACCAATGTCTTATAGGCATCCGCCTGTGCCTTTGCAGGCTTCTCACCCTTCATGGCAATGGCAAATGCCTCATTAGCAGCTTCGGGATCCGGTGTCTCATACATACAGTAGTCCAGTCCATGGTCGGCACACAGACAACCATGATCGCGGAAATAGTCCATCCGTTCCATCAAAGCCTGCGCCACATCCTGGGCACTTTTCAGCTCCCGTCCCACAACGGCCGACAGCTTTCCGATGTACTCTGCAAATCCGGCTTTCTCAATATTGACACCTTTATCAGGCCGAAATGCCGGATATACCTTAATCTTCATAGTGGAATCCGCCGCCAGTTTTTCATGCCATTCCAGAGAATCAATGGGATCATCCGTGGTACAAATGGCCTTTACATGAAACTGTTCCATCAGCTTTCTCGCGGAAGTTTTCTGCAAAACGGCATTTGCCTTATCATAGATGGCATCCGCGGTGTCCGGATTTAACGGTTCCACGATTCCAAAGCCCCTCTGCAATTCCAGGTGACTCCAGTGGTAAATGGGATTACCGATAATCTGGGGCATGGTGGCCGCAAATGTGCGAAACTTCTCCCGGTCAGGCGCATCACCGGTGATCTTATCCTCCGGCACTCCTGCAGCGCGCATAACACGCCATTTATAGTGGTCTCCGCCCAGCCAAACCTGTGCCAGATTGTCGAATTTTCTATCTTCGTAGATTTCCTGGGGGCTAATATGACAATGATAGTCAATAATCGGCAAGGACTCTGCCACCTCATGGTAAAGCTTCTTTGCTGTCTCTGTCGTCAACAGGAAATCCTTATCCATAAATGCTTTCATTTTATTCCTCAATCTTTCCGCCATTCGCCTCAATCAAACCATTGAGGTATGCGCTTCCCAGTGCACGGTCAAACAGTCCATAACCCGGTTTTGCATCCGAGCCAACTTCGCCCCAGATCATACGGCCATGGTCCGGACGGAACCATCCGTCAAATCCGGTTTCTACCAGCGCTTTCACGATGGCATTCATATCCAGAGAACCTTCCTGTGTCAGGTGTCCGGATTCTTCGAAAGAAGTATCCGGAAGAATCTTTACGTTACGAAGATGGGCAAATCCTACTCTGTTCATAGCAGAATATTTACGAATCAGACGCGGAATATCATTCTTCGGAGAACAGCCCAGGGAACCGGTACAGAAGCACAGCGTATTGGAAGGGCTGTCAACGATAGACAGATAACGGTCCAGATTTTCCTCGCAGGTAATTACCCGGGGAAGCCCAAAGATCGGATATGGCGGATCATCGGGATGAAGAGCCATAATTACGCCGCACTCCTCGGCCACAGGGATGACTCTCTTTAAGAAGTACTCGATGTTTGCCCACAGGCCTTCTTCTCCCAACTCAGCGTAAGCACGGATCAGATCACGCACCTCTTCCTGTGTATAGCTGGAATCCCAGCCCGGAAGATGAATGTCGTCTTTCAGCGGATCCAGACCTTTCATCTGCTCCCAATACATAACCAGAGAAGTGGAGCCGTCCTCAGCCGCTTTATCAAGCTGGGTTCTGGTCCAGTCAAATACCGGCATGAAATTATACGTTACACACTTAATACCATATTTCGCACAGCGGCGAATGGACTCGCAGTAATTTTCAATGTGACGGTCACGTTCCGGCTTACCCAGTTTGATCTCTTCTGTGACAGGAATGGATTCTACCACATCGAAGACAAGACCATGGGCCGCACACTCATCTACCAAATGCTTAATACTTTCCTCCGGCCATACTTCACCTGGTTTCACATCGTAAACAGCGGAAACGATGGAACGCATACCGGGAATCTGGCGGATTTCCTCCAATTTGACAGGATCACTGTCGCCGTACCAACGAAAAGAACTTTTCATAATTATCATTCTCCTTTTTTATTGTAGTTATCCAGGTAAACACAACGACCCCTCAGAATATTTCACCGAGGGGCCATGTAAATGAGTCAATTATCCACGACGTCTTGCAAGTTCAGCTACATTTTCCTCTACACGTTTCTTATTCAACGGATAGATAAACAGCAATGCCAGTGCTACTGCGGCAAGTCCGATTGCCGGAATGATACAGGACAGTCTGAAAATGCCAAGTGTAATTTCCGGATCAAACGCGGTTGCCTGGGTATATCCGATCATGCTCAAAAGGCCGCCGACCATACCGGATGAGAATGCCTGGCCAAGTTTACGGGCGAAAGAGTATACGGAGTAAATCGTACCATCTTCACGCACACCGTTTCTAACTTCCGCATCATCAATAACATCCGTAATCATAGCCCAGATAACGGTATTGAAGAAGCCAAGTCCGATGTAAGCCAATGTATAGAAAACAACATACACATAAGGATTGGCCGGTCTCAGAATCAGACAAATCACGTATACGGCCGCTCCGAAGAAGCAGGAAACAATGGACAATTCTTTCTTACCAAATTTTGCTGCCAGTTTGGAGGCAAACGGCGCACAGATTACCAGCATGGCAACACTGCCTGCCATAGCAGAAACGGACTGTGCGGCTGCGGAACCATAATAGTTCGGGAATACAAATCCAGCCATGCCCTGCATACCCAGCATACCCAGCAGCAGCAGGATCGCAGCTGCGATAATACCCAGAAGCGAACGGTTGGTTACCAGACTCTTTAACAGTTTTCCGACTTCCAGTTTCTGATTATTCGCCTCTACCGGAACACGCTCACGCACCAGGTTGAAGCAAAGCAGATAGCAGATAATCGCGCAGATACTGAATACACCTGCGATGATGGTCATACGCGGACCGGAAAGTACAGTATTTCCATCTACTACCACATAAGCTGCCATAGGAGTACCTACACCAATTGCCAGTCCGGCAAGGGTTGCGCCGATGGTACGCCAGGTAGACAGTTCCGTACGATGTTTTGGATCAGCAGAAACGGCAGACGCCATAGAACCGTAAGGAATATTGATGGATGTATAGAAGATGGAACCCCAGAGAATGTAGGTCACTGCCATCCAGGCCACTTTAAATCCATACGGCATATTCGCAAAACCAGATTGGTAAATCAGGAATGAGGCTATGGCCACCGGGCCGCACATTCTCTTGATCCACGGTCTGAATTTACCGTCTTTGGTAGGTTTGGAACGGTCAACAATCTGTCCCATAGTTACATCCGTTACCGCATCAACAAAGCGGGCAGCCATCATCAGTATACCAACAACACCTGCTGAAATTCCCATAACGTCCGTATAAAACTTTAACATAAACGAAGAGGATAAGATAAAGGTGAAGTCATTACCGAAATCACCAAACATATATCCTAATTTGTCCTTCATACCGAAAGGACGAACGGATTGAGATTTACCACTCATTATTTTTCTCCTTTGCTGTCTATTTTACCTTGTCAATTTTTATCAATTTTCCATTCAGACTTTCAATAAAACCTTCCGGCATATTCGGCATCAAAGCCATCATGCTTTCCGGAGACATGGCTTTCATCATATCCCACATGCCTTCGCCAGGTTTTACATCAAAGTTTGTCGCCATCTTCACAGCCTTTGATACGATTGCGAACGCTTCTTCCGATTTTGCCATCTCGCTCAGGGTATCCTTGATGCTGTATTTGCCCTCCGGGAATTCCATCGGAGCTTTCAGATCCATATCACCTACGGACTTAAACCAGTTGGCAACGCCTTCCGCTCTCTCGTTCACTTCCGGCAGCACATAGATATCCGGCTCTTTCTCTACCTTTTCCAACGTGATGGAGTCTTTTACCTCTCCGGCCACAGCCAGAAGAATATTCTGTCCCTCGGCCAGCGCCACAGTAAAGACGAATACCTTATCAGCACTCTTTTCCTCCAGCAGCTTACCATTCAGATACAGAGAAACGGCCGGCTGATTGGAATATACTCTTACTTCCGTGGTCTCACCTGCGCGCTGTGCATACCGGCGGCCGCAGATATGTACCATCGGTTTGGTGGTCCAGTACGCCTGGTAAATAAAGTAAGAATCCTTCTTTGTCTTCCGGTCCATGGTCATAAGACCCTTGTTGTTGCGTCCGGCCACTCCGCCTTCGTTACGGGCCGCACAGCCGAAATCAAACATGTTCCAAACATGGCTGGACCAAATCCATGGGCGTTCGTCAAATACTTTTGCCAGATGTTCATGATATAGTGCCTGATATTCCTCGGAATAATCTTTGCACTGGGGGTTCGGTCCATGATTGGTAATCACACCCTCACAGCCATACTCACTCATACCTACGCACAGATCGGGATGTTTTTCATGGAAACGATCCATCCACGGTCCGTTATCTTCCATCTTACCGCCGTACCATCCGAAATAATGATTGTAACTGATTACATCGGTAATGTGATGCATCGGCGATTCCACCGGGGTCATGGAAACGTGAGCAATCGTTGTCAGGCGGGTAGGATCTAACTGGTGGCACAAATCATTCAATTCTTTATGGTTCTCTACCAGCTGTTCGGAGATTCCTCCGATTAAAATCTCGTTGGATACACCCCAGAAGCAAATAGAAGGATGATTATAATTCTGAATAATCAATTCCTTCATCTGACTGATACAGTTTAAATGAGCCTCCGGATCTTTATTAAATACGCTGATAAACGGAATCTCAGCCCATACAATAAATCCAAGTTCGTCGCAGGCATCATAAAAATCCTGTGAATGCTGATAGTGAGCCAGACGAATGGTATTTGCTCCCAACTCTTTGATCAGTCTCGCATCCAGATAATGATCCTCTCTGGACAATGCATTTCCTTTGTAAAGCTGGTCCTGATGACGGCTGACACCGCGAAGAGGCGTCTCCACATCATTGATAATGAAGCCCTTATTCGGATCACAGGAGAAACTGCGTACACCTGCTTTCGCAGATACTTCATCATAGCCTTCGTTACGGCGCTGTAAGATCGCGGTTACCGTATAAAGATACGGATCATCAATCTGCCAAAGCTTCGCATCCGGTACGAACAACGTAATCTTCGTATCATCCGATGGCCGGGTTCCGCTGGCCACTTCCTTCCCATCCGCATCCTTTACGGAATACAGAACCGTAAAGTTTTCATCCGGGTTTTTCACAAAGGTTTCCAGTTCAAAAACGGCTCCGCCGCATTCTTTGCACGGCTTCGGCGTAACCGTAAGTCCCGGTCCGCCATAGTATTCCAGATCAAAATGCGTATCCGGAACACTGATCAGGTTTACTCCGCGGTACAGACCGCCATAAAAAGTGAAATCTGCAGACTGCGGGTATACGCTGTCTTTATATTCATTCGAACAATTGATTACCAGAAGATTGTCCTGATCCTGTCTGCACAGATCGGTAATATCTGCCCGGAATATAGAATAACCACCCTCATGATAAATGACTTTCTCACCGTTTACGTAGACAGTTGCCTGCTGTCCGGCCGCCAGTATTTCCACAAAAACACGGCCTCCGGCAAGCGGCTGCTTCGGCGTCTGAAATTCTCTGGCATACCAATAACTGCCCCGGTCATACGCACCATTTCCGTCATGGCCGTCTACTGCATTCCAGGTATGTGGAAGATCCACCTCAGACCACTGAGCAGGATACACTTCCGGCAAGCCTACATTCTCCTGAATAAATTTCCAACCTTTATTCAGATTCACTACATTGCGCATAGCTGACTCCTTTCTTCATTTAGTTTCCGTCCGAAAAATCCCCCATAATTTCCGGCCGTCAATATGCATAACAAAAAGAGCGCACAATCTCTCAGTTTTGTTAAATTTTATTATATTTTTATCCTTCCATCCCGGATAGTCATAATTTTTAGTATTTATAGGATTATCTTTGGATATCATTGAAACAGACTAAAAAATATTCTATAAACAATAAAAATAGTCCCATTTAACAACAAACAGGAAAGGAATAATTTCATGCAGATCGATTTGTCCAATTTTATCAAAGAATGGTTCCTATCCGTTGGAATCCCTGTACATTATGTTGAATTATCTGAAAATGACTTTTCCTGGTTTGACCTGGGGCTTCGAAAACAGATACTTGGAGAGCCTGAGGCGGTACGGGAAGCATTTGACTGGTTTCTCGCCGCGAAAAAGCGCACCGTTTACCATATTGAGGATTCTTTTCAGTGTCATTACACCACATGGCGGCTGCCCGACGAAAATCAATGGGTCATCATAGGACCCTTTCTTATTGAGGAAATAAAGGGGGACCGCTTCCAGCATCTCTTTAAAAAGCTTCGCTTGCCCAAATCCCTGGAGGATGTCTTACAAAATTATTATTATGGTATCCATGTTATCTATGATCAATCCAACTATGAGCAATTAATTGTTCAGTTTGTCAACCAGTATTTCGGCAAAAATGAATATGAAATCGAATATGTTGAGGCCGGCCTGGGAGAAGAACGTATTATGCATTACAAAAATATTTTCCGGGCCACGGACGATCCATTTATCAATGAGAAGCATATAGAAGAGCGTTACCGTGATGAAAATATTCTGATGCAGGCCATTTACAGCGGCAACGAGGGCCAGGCCATAGCCTATATGTCCCGCATCAATCTGTCTATGCTGCCTAAGCGGCTGCCCGATGGCCTCCGCGATCAGAAGGACTATACTATCGCATTGAATACGATATTGAGAAAGGCAGTGGAACAGGCCGGCGTCCATCCCGTTCATATAGACGGCTGCTCTAACATGAATGTACAGCTGATCGAACAGATCACCAATTCGGAGGAATGCTGGAAAGTAAGACTGAAAATTATCCGGCGGTACTGCAATCTTATCCGGGAACACCGGTTAAGCGACTACTCTCTCCCGGTACGCAAAGTACTTACTATCATCAGTATAGACCTGGCGGCAGATCTCAGTCTGAAAAACCTGGCGGAACATCTGCACATCAATGCCAGCTATTTGTCCACGCTGTTTAAAAAGGAGACGGGCGTATCTCTGACCGAATATGTGACGAACAGCCGTATAGACTATGCGAAACGTCTTCTGGCCAACACGGACCTGCCGATGAAAGTGATTACCCAGCAATGCGGATTCTCCGATATTAATTATTTCATACGGCAGTTTAAAAAATGTACGGGAATGACGCCAAAATATTACAAAGAAAGTACTGTAAGAGCCAAAAATAGCCCCTATACAACGGATGACTGACTTCTATACAATAGAAATATATGTTAAGGGAGGTGTTGCAATGAACAAAGATCTGTCCCTTTTTCAGAAGAAAAAGGACTATCTGGTCTGTGTAGACAGCGATGGCTGTGCCATGGATACCATGGATATCAAGCATATCCTGTGCTTTGGCCCCTGTATGGTAACGGAGTGGGGACTTGAGCAATGGAAAGACGATATCCTGGCCCGGTGGAATGAGATTAATCTCTACTCCATGACCCGCGGTATCAACCGGTTCAAAGGACTGGCGCTGGCTTTATCGGAGATCGATAAGAACTACCGGCCCATCGAAGGGATTCAGGCACTGGTCGATTTCGCCGAACACAGCCCGGAATTATCAAATGCGGCTATAGAACGGATCATCAGACAGCGGCCAGAAGAAACCATATTCCAAAAGGCGCTTTCCTGGAGCCTGGCTGTAAATCAGTCCATCAATCAATTGCCAGAAGAGAAAAAGCTGCCCTTTAAGGGAGTAAAAGAGGGACTGGCATATGCCCATGAGAAAGCTGATATCGCCAT
Source organism: uncultured Hoministercoradaptatus sp. (assembly GCA_964427045.1). GTDB lineage: Bacteria > Bacillota > Clostridia > Lachnospirales > Lachnospiraceae > Oliverpabstia. The sequence continues at coordinate 9,257 of CAYRTA010000048.1, forward strand.
CGTATCCAGCGCGAATCTGGAGGCCGTTTTGGAAGAATGGGAATTGTACGGACTTTTGGAACACACGGATATCGTGCTTGCGCAAAATGTGGGCAGTAAAGCCTTCTGCATCGAAGAACTTTTGAAAAAGGGCTATGCGCCCCACCATGTGATCATGTGCGGAGATGCACCCGGCGATCTGGAGGCCGCTAAGAAAAATCATGTGTTTTATTTCCCGATTCTCGTAAAACGGGAACAAGAAAGCTGGACCGAATTGAAAGAACATGCCATTTCCCACCTGATAGACGGCAGTTACGCCGGCCCTTATCAGGAGCAGCTCATTCAAACTTTTCTCCACAACCTTGGCGGTTGATAAGATAAGGAGGATCTCATTATGGTGAACTTGAAAGAAAAGCCCTACTATCTCTCGGACGAGGATATCGCATGGGTAGAAAGCACAATCAACAGCATGACCGACGAAGAAAAAGTCGGCCAATTATTTTTTCAGCTGACATCCAGTCAGGAAGAAGCGTATCTGCGTGAATTAATGGAAAAATATCATCTGGGCGGCTGCCGCTACAATGGTATGATGAGCGCGCAGGTTCTGGAACAAAACCGCACGTTACAGAAATATGCCAAAATTCCCATTTTTATCGCCTGTAATACAGAATCGGGAGGAAACGGCGCCTGCAACGACGGTACCTATATCGGAAGCGGTATCAAAATCGGCGCCACCGGCAATATCCAGTATGCCCATGATCTGGGCCGTATGTCCAATGAGGAGGCTGCCGCCATCGGTTGTAATATGGCCTTTGCACCTGTGTGCGATATTCATTATAACTGGGAAAATACGGAAGTCGTTGCCCGCGCTTTCGGTACGGATACCGATTTGGTCGCGGCTATGAGCAAGGCCTATCTGGACGGCGCTCATACCATTCCCGGTTTTTCCTGTGCCGCGAAACACTTCCCTGGAAACGGACAGGATTTCCGCGATGCTCATCTTTCCAATAACATCAATGAATTTGACCGTGAAACATGGATGAAAACTTATGGAAAGGTATACAAGACACTGATTGATGCAGGTTTGGACGCCATCATGGGTGGCCATATTATGCTGCCGAAATACATGAGGGAAGTGAAACCAGGCATTACCGATGAAGAAATGCTCCCGGCAACCCTTTGCCCGGAAATCATGACCGGACTTTTGAGGGATGAACTGGGCTTTAATGGTATGGTCGTAACCGATGCTTCTCATATGGTTGGTATGACCGACCGCATGACACGGAAAGCTATGCTTCCCGCTTCCATTAACGCCGGCTGTGACATGTTCCTGTTCTTTAACGATCCCGAAGAAGATTTCGCTACCATGCTGGAGGCTTACCAAAACGGTATCATCAGCGAAGAACGTATGTGCGAGGCCCTTACCCGTATTCTGGGGCTGAAAGCACATCTGGGATTAAATAAAAAGGCGAAGGAAGAACTGGTTCCGGCTGCGGATACCGTACAGGCCGCCATCGGCAAAGAGGAATACAAAGCTGCCAGCAAAGCAATCAGCGAGGATTGCATCACCCTGGTAAAATACAAAGACAAAGAGGTTCTTCCGCTCACCCCCGAACGGTATAAACGAATCATGATCGTTTACCTGAAGGGAGCACCCAGTTCTATGGATACCCTGATGGCACTGGCCATGGGCGGATACAAACCGGCCAGCCCGGCAGAAAAACTTCGTGACCGCCTGATTTCCCAGGGATTTGACGCCTTTATCTATGAAAGTCCGCTGGAGAAAATCAAAAAGCAGGTAGAAGCAGGAGAAAAGCCCAGCCTGAACCTGTATTTTGCCGGAAAGAACGCCATCGCGGATTTCGTATCCGATATGGATCTGGTTATCACCTTATGCGATGTTTCCGTTGGACGTCCTTCCTTTGGTCTGTCCAAAGGCGGCGGAGAGATTCCATGGTATGTATTCGAGGTACCGGTTATTGCCATCAGTGTCAACGCGCCGACCATGCTTGCCGATATCCCCCAGGTTCGTACTTACATCAATGCATACGATTCCAAAGACACTACTCTGGATGCCTTGATCAATAACTTAATGAGCGGTCCTGATGCCTTTAAGGGCAGTGATCCCATTGACAGCTTCTGCGGTTTATGGGATACCCGCATCTAAATGTCTGGCATCTAAATGTCTGGCAACAAAAAGCAGGCGGGAAATTTCCCGCCTGTTTATCTTTAGCTATGGGGTGGATTTTTCTCTATATACTCCGCCAGCATTTGAGCCGTGTACTCCACCAGCGCCGGACAGGGCCTTTTTTTATAATAGTTTTGCGTCCGCTTACTTGGCGCGAAGGAGGTATCCTTCCCTTCTATTCCCAACAGTTCCCGGCAGATGATAGAGCCATTTTCTCTGCGAAACTCCTCCGCCAGAGCCTGGATTCTCCCATACAACTCTTTTTTCTTATTGTATTCACCGGGATCATCATAACCATAGAGGTAACCGGCGACCATGCACGCTCCGCTAAAGCAGCCGCAGACCTCCCGCATTCTCCCGATGCCGCCGCCAAAAGAAGAAGCCATTCTCATGGCCTGCGACGGGTTCAGGTCCATCTGGCCGCAAAAGGCGCCCACTACCGCCTGGCTGCAATTATAGCCTTCCAAAAACAATTGTCTTGCCCGTTCCCCATATAATTTTGCCTCTCCCATTGTCATGCCCTCCTTTATTGCTATCGATTATCTTTCCCCGGACAACTATCCTATGTCCGAAAATCCACGGGGCTCTTTAGCCGAAAAAGCTGCTGACCAGAATCACCGCTGCTCCCAGGATTGTTCCGGCCAGAGAAAGCCCCTTCTTTTCTCCATGCATAAGATGAGGAATCAGCTCAAACAGAATGATGTATACAATCATGCCCAGCGTCAAAGATATCAGAAGGCCGATCACCATATCACTGATCTGATTCCAGAGCACTTTCATGAAAATACCGCCCAAAAACGTGGAGCATGCCGCCAATGATAGCAGTACGGTCTTCTTCCGGCGTTTTTCTTTTTGGAGGGTGGAATAAATAATCATACCCATAGGAATATTATGAATTCCCACGCCAAGCGCCATAAGAAGCCCCAGCTTCAGACCTTCCCTGGAAATACTATAAACGGCCATGCCCTCAATAATATTGTGCAGGGTGATGGCAACCGTAGATACCACTCCAATATGAATCACGTTCTGTTCACTGCAATTATGATGAAATCCATGGGCATGATCATGTTCGGGAATAAAATGGTCCAGAACCTTCAGAATAATAATTCCTGCTATGACACAGACAGGCAAAAGTACTGCCGATTCCCCTTCCAGATTTTCAAGTGCCTCCGGGATTAGTTCGATAATTACCAGTGCCGTCATCGTTCCGAACGCGATGGCGATGGATAATTGTTCGATTAATTCTTTATTTTTTACACGGGCTGCTATAACTGCACCCGCTATCATAAACATTCCCAGTAAAAAAGTAATTAATAATCCCATAATTCTCCTTTATCACGTATAAGATATCTAATGAACGAAAAAAGAATCCTGCGCGGAACGCTTTTTTATTTCATCAGGAAATCCTATTATGCTAAGAAAAAAACAGAGTAATTTTCCACTACGAAACAAAAAAGGCCATCTGCGCACGGACGACCTTTTCCATATATAGTTGTACAGCATAATGATTATCATATAAGATCCGACGTCAACATCAGACCTCGGCCTCGATATCTATAATTCCTGATTCAGCGATTCCGGATTTGCCTGTACTCCGTTTTCTCCTGCCTGTACTCCGGGATTTGCTGCTTCCCCGGATGCGGGAGCCTGAGGCTGATTCAAATGATCGGTCTGTGGCTGGCCTGCGTAGGAATCTGGCTGCTCCATGACCGGCTGATTCTGATACGGTCTCGGCGGCACCTGACCTGTCTGACCCGGCTGTCCCTGGTACGGTCTCGGCGGTACCTGACCTGTCTGACCCTGGTACGGTCTCGGCGGTACCTGGCCTGCCTGACCCGGCTGTCCCTGGTACGGTCTCGGCGGCACCTGACCCGGCTGATTCTGATACGGTCCCCGCGGTGCCTGGCCTGCCTGACCCGGCTGTCCCTGGTACGGTCTCGGCGGCACCTGGCCCGGCTGATTCTGATACGGTCCCCGCGGTGCCTGGCCTGCCTGACCCTGATACGGTCCCCGCGGCGCCTGACCTGCCTGATTCTGATACGGTCCCCGCGGCGCCTGGCCCGGCTGATAATGCATGTTCTGCGGACGGCGGCCCGCATTTTTTACACCCTTTTGCTGATAGAAACCGGTTACGGTCAATACCAGATTGACAATGGCCAAAATCACCGCAAACCATGCGAAAACACCCAGTTTAATTAACTTCACATTACCATAAAATCCAAAATAATAACTATTGCTGTCAATAAAAGAATTCGTAGCGATCTTAATAATCAAAACCAGCAAAAATAAAAATACGACAAAACCTACATTGAGAAAGCATACAATCGAAGTCAGCGATTTGGAAAGCTTCTTCGTAGCAATGCTCACAATGGATACAATAACTGCCAAAATAGCCGCAATGAAGATGATGCGCACCAGAATAATTCCCAGCGTGATAATAAATGGAACGTCATCATTGGTCGCATAAGATGCCCAATAAAACAAATCGCGGACAAAATTACACAATTTCCAGACATTGGCGCTGCTGTCAATATCGATCATACTCAAATAGTAAGACACTTTATCATTAAATTTTACCCATGGCAGAAACAGTGCCAGCAAAAGCAATGCGTTTATCACAATTCCCACTATCATATGTACAATACCATTGGAAGCATCCGCTGCCTGCACAGCCTGTACGGTACGGTTATAGGTGCCCTTAATGTCTCCTCCCACACCGCTGGTGGAAGCGCCACAAGACGGACAAAATCTTACGTCATCGGATAACTGTGTACCACATTTTTGACAAAACATAATTCTCCTCCCTACCTAAAATAAGCTACTTAATTACGTTCTTATCATACACGACGAACCTCTGGCGTGCAAGTATTTCTTTCAGGAAGCCATTTATGATTCGCGCTTCTGCCTTTTTCAAATGAAAATCAGATTGCATCCAATGCCTGGGATAAATCGGCAATCAAATCTTTCTTATCCTCCAGACCGCAGGAAATACGAACCAATCCGGCCGGTACACCTGCCGCTGCCAGCTGTTCATCATTCATCTGGCGATGCGTGGAGGTGGCCGGATTCAGACAACAGGTACGGGCATCCGCCACGTGCGTCTCAATGGCCGCCAGTTTCAAATGTTTCATAAATACTTCCGCAGCCTGGCGGCCGCCTTTCAATTCAAAGGATACGACACCACAGCCGCCCTGCGGCAAATATTTTTTCGCTCTTTCATAATACCGGTCGGAAGGCAGGCCCGGATAGCTGACATGGGCCACCTTCGGATGCTGTTCCAGAAATTCTGCCACTGCCTGCCCGTTTTCCACGTGACGGGGCATACGCACATGCAGCGATTCCAGACCCAGATTCAAAAGAAACGCATGCTGGGGCGACTGAATGCAGCCGAAGTCACGCATAAGCTGGGAAGTGCATTTTGTAATAAAAGCCCCCTCTTTTCCAAACTTCTCCGCATAAGTAATTCCGTGATAGGAATCATCCGGTGTGCAAAGTCCGGGGAACTTGTCCGCATGAGCCATCCAGTCAAAGTTACCGGCATCT
>CAYRTA010000049.1:0-14964 GCA_964427045.1 uncultured Hoministercoradaptatus sp.
TAAAAAACTATTATAACATGCTCGATAGTTGGCCCTGCCCTCTTTTATTGTCTTATAATAGTCCTGTAATACCTGCTTTAATGTTTCATTCATTAATTTCATCATTCCTTTTGTATAATCTTTGTCATTTCAAATAAAATTGGAATTTTATTGCTATTTTCTATGCATATTATACCGTTATTAATTTGAAAAGTAAATTATTATTGATACTTTTTATTGTATTTTGCAAAAAAAACACTAATTTTATAAATTCAGACCGGCAGACTATCCCTGGCACACAGTACCCCCCAGCCAATCCGGGGATTCGGATACTCCCGCTCCGCCGGAAGCTGCCTGGCCCCGGCAATCAGGTAAGCTTTTACCTTTTGATTGTAAAGGTATAAATCGTTTCCCTGAACAATGCCCCATTCCATCAGAAGAGCCGCACTTCCCGTGACGAAAGGCGTGGCAAAGGAAGTGCCTGTGACGCTAGTATAACCGCCGCCGGACCGGGTCGTCGTGATGTTGACACCTGGCGCCGCCAGATCCGGCTTTACCTGGTTTGTTACACGGGTGTAGCCCCGGCCGGAAAAATCCGCATAGGTTCGCAGATTGGAATCATAAGCCCCCACAGAAATCACCTCCGAAGCCGCCGCAGGAATCGTCAGGGTCCGATCCGGTGTAGAACGGTAGAAAATCGTGTCCTGATTCAGCGCCTGACCGCCGGGAAGCCACAGGTCTACCGTTCCGCTGACAATCTTACCGCTGATCAGACGAATCTGCCAAATTCCAAAATCCACATAAGTATTTACCGGAAGCAAATCAAGATAGATTTCCTGGGCACGGCTGTAAGGACTGGGATAACCATAATATACCAAGATCATCGTATTATCCAGACGATACCGGCCTGGCTCCGAAAGAGGACTGATGATCTGGGTGCTGCTGCCGGAGGGAGCAATCAATTCCAGGCGAATATCATCCACATAACTTTTCCAAATTTGGATATTGAAGCCAGTCTGCCTCTGTCCTACACTCAATTCCACCACCAGCTCCGAATCCGCAGTTAAAAGCGCCGTCGTATGACCCCGTTCGGCTCCCTCATTTCCCATGCCTACACAAATTACATTGCGCCCGGTCTGGGCCATTTGATTCAGATATGTTTCTACTAAAGAATTGCCCTCGTGGGAGCCATAAGAATTTCCAAAGCTGAGATTCAATGCCAACGGCCGTCCAAAAGCCATAGCCTGGCGGATACAATAATCGATTCCCATCATAAGTTCCGTCGTTCGTGGAAAGGAATCCGGCCCGGAAACTCCCATTTTCACCACAAGCAGATCACTCTCATTTGCCACGCCCTGGTAGGCCAGACCGCCGGATGAACCGTTTCCTGCCGCGATGCCCATGACCGCCGTCCCATGACCACTGGTATCCCGGCTGGGCAGGACGCGGGCCCGGTCCACCGGGTCGGTCATCATGAGGGCCCGGTCAATATCTTCTTTAGTATACTCCGTGCCGATGGCATATCCCTGTGGCGGATTACCGTCAATGGTCTGATCCCACAACCGTAAAATTCTGGTTGTACCATCCGGATGACAAAAATCCGGATGACTGTAATCAATGCCCGAATCGACACATCCCACCAGAATCCCTCTCCCGCGCAAATCAAAGGGGGACTGCCAAAGAGGCGGGATACAGGAGGCTGTCATGGCCTGGTAATCAGCAAAATACAGCCGTTTCGGTTTTTCCGCATATTCCACCTGAGGCAAACGCAAAAAGGCATCCAGATCTTGCTGCCGCAATCTCACAATCGCATATTGAGAAAGCAGCGGCGTAACCTGTAATGCCTTTTCTTCAAGGGCCTGGATATCCCCGGAATATTTAATGATCAGTTCCCATTCTTTCGTTATTTCATCGTAGCCCACATCCAGTTCCAGCGACTTTTCCCGTTCCTCCGGTGTGGTATCCACGGCAAGATTGAGCATATTATCGGCTTTTTGACTATCCATCTTTCCAACCACTCATAGCTGTGCTTCCTATAGTTTATGAGCGGCCCACCCATCTCATGACAATCATACAATTTCATCAATGACAGCCGTAAGCAATTCCTTCCATTGCTTTGCCACACGTTCCGCAGTTTCCTGCACCTCTTCATGACTTAGCTTTCGCTCGGACAGGCCTGCCGCCGGATTGGTGATACAGGAGATGCCGCACACTTCAAACCCCATATGCCGGGCTGCCACCGCCTCGCAGGCCGTGCTCATACCTACGGCATCGCCGCCGAGAATCTGACACATCCGAACCTCTGCCGGAGTCTCGTAACTGGGTCCCGTAAATTGTACATAAACTCCTTCCCGAAGGGGAATCTTCCTGTCTACAGCCAGATTTCTGATTTTGTCACGAATACGGCTGCTATATATTTCACTCATATCCGGAAATCTTTCACCTAACGCATCCAGGTTTGGCCCAATCAGCGGATTGGGCACGCCAAAGACAATATGGTCCCGAATCAGCATAAAATCGCCGGACTGATAAGCCGCATTTACGCCTCCGGCCGCATTTGTCAGGATCAGCTTTTTCGCGCCAAGCATTCCCATAAGGCGGATAGGCAGCACCACATCGGAAATGGGATAGCCCTCATAATAATGGACTCTTCCCTGCATAATAACCACGGGTACCTCCTTCACATAGCCAAACACCAGTCTGCCTTTGTGGCCTTCTACGGTAGAAGTGGGAAAACCTTCTATTTCATTATAAGAAATCGCTTCCGCAACCTGTATTTCATCGGCATAATCGCCCAGGCCGGAGCCCAGAACCACTGCCACTGCCGGCCTGAAATCGGTTTTTGCCCGAACGCTGGCAAGGCAGGTTTTAAGCTTCTCATAAACTGCATTCCCGTAATTTTTATCTGAAAAAATTTTATTCATCACCGTTTCCTCCTTCTGAAATTTCATCACAGAGATCCTTCTGAACTTTGATCGCAGAGACCCGAAGTATCTTCCCCGGATGACGGCCATTTTGAAACTAATTTTGGCAAAAGAGACGTGCCAATTGTTCCTTCCGGCATCGCCACGCCAAAATTATCCGCTATTGTGGCGCCGATCACCCCAAACGTATCTTCCGTATCCAGCTTTCCGCCGCCTTCCATATTTCTGGCATATGCGATCAATGGCACATATTCCCGCGTGTGGTCTGTCCCGGTATAGGTAGGGTCATTTCCATGATCCGCCGTCAAAATCAATAAATCCTCCGGTCCCAGTTCGTCCAGTAAGATACCCAGATTCCGGTCAAATTTTTCCAACTCCCGGCCGTAACCTTCCACATCTCTCCGGTGTCCCCACAATGCATCAAAATCTACCAGATTGGTAAAACATAAACCGTGAAAATCCCTCCTGCAAATTTCAATCGTCTGCTCCATACCATGAACGGAACTATCCGAATGATGGGACTCCGTAATTCCTTCCCCACAGAAAATATCATGGATTTTACCTACACTGATCACATCAAATCCCCCGTCTTTCAAGGCATTTAACACAGTCCGTCCCGTAGGTTTCAGCGCATAATCACGGCGGTTGCTGGTTCGCTTAAATTCACCCTTTTTTCTGCCCACATAGGGCCGGGCAATGACGCGGCCCACCCGCCATTCATCTTTCATGGTAATCTCTCTGGCAATTTCACAGCAGCGGTACAGATTCGCCAGATCAACTGTCTCCTCATTTCCGCATATCTGGAGCACGGAATCCGCCGAAGTATAGACGATCATGGCCCCTGTTTGAATCTCTTCTTCTCCCAGTTCTTCAATAATCGCCGTTCCACTGGCACTTTTATTTCCGATGACTCTCTTCTGGCAGCGCCGTTCCAGTTCCGCAATCAATTCCGGCGGAAATCCGGTATCCGTAAATACTAAAAAAGGCTTCTCCGTCTTAATTCCCATCATTTCCCAATGGCCGGTCATGGTATCTTTGGCATTGCTGGCTTCTCCAAGATACCCATAGCGGCCCAGGGGATGTTCCACTCCTGTCATCTTTCCCGCCGGGTGAAGATTCAGCATCCCCAGGCTTTGTAAATGGGGAATCTTCAAGGTTCCCATACGTTCCAAAATATGACCAAAGGTGTCCACATCATGATCACCGAACCGGGGCGCATCCGGCATGGCGCCCACACCCAGGGAATCCAGGACAATCACAAAAATTCTCTTATAGTTACCCATCCGTTTTTCCCTCCATTATCTTACATAACTGATGTTTCATGGTATCATCCGCAAAGGAAGTGCTCACCGCGTTTTGCATAAGCAGCGCAAGTTCTTCGTCGCTGATGCCATACTGCCTCTGAATCCATATCAGTTCCTTCGTCAGAGAAGTATTGCTCACCGTCCGGTTGTCCGTATGCACCGATACCAAAATTCCCTGATCCAAAAACTCTCTTATGGGATAGGACTCTTCCAGGGAAATAGCCTTTGTCTGCAGATTGCTGGTGGGGCACATTTCCACTCCAATATGACGTTCCCGCACCAATTTCTGTATCTCCAAATGACCCTTCATGGCGATCCCATGACCGATTCTGCCTGCGCCTGCTTCAATGGCATCCACAATATTCTGCGGATTTCCGCACTCACCGGCATGTATGGTAAACGGCATGCCAAGCTTCTTCGTTTTCCGGAAAAGTTCCATAAACTCTGACATGGGATACTGGGCCTCCGCCCCCGCCAAATCCGCAGCACAGACACCACATCCCAAAAACTGGCACGCCGTTTTAATCATTTGATAATTATCTTCTTCACTATGATGACGCATAGCGCAGGTAATGACCTGATACGCTACGCCAAACTCCTGTTTTCCTCTCTCCAGCCCTTTTAATAAAGCCGCTATCACCTGCTCGGTTCCCATATTTTCAGTAACAGATAAAAGCGGCGCAAAGCGAATCTCCGCATAGCACACATGGTCACGGCTCATGGTCTTCAATACGTCGTATCCGGCGCCTTCCAGTCCTTCTTCGTCCCTTAAACAGGCCACCGGCAGATCAAATTTTCCCAGATATTCGACCAGGCTTTCACAGTCCGGTCCAACGGAAAGTTCTGCCTCCTCCACCGTTCTATGAAGCCGTGACTCTATAAATTCCCGGCTTAGAGAACCATCCAGATGACAGTGGAGTTCTATCTTCGGCATGTGTCTGATTTCATCAATTGTCATTTCATCATTCCTTTTCGGTCAATCCCCGCGTGGCTCATCTTACGCCAGGTTACCCGGTCCAAATCCCATCAAAAACAATTCTTTCAATGTGAAAATCTTGTAATTTTCCCTGTTCACCGCCAATATAATCTGAAAGGTTTCCGGATCACAAAATTCCATCATGACCTGACGGCATACGCCGCAAGGCGCCGTATAGTCCGTCAGGATTCCATCTTTTCCGCCCACCACACAGATCGCCGTAAATGCCCGCTCTCCCTCGCTGATGGCCTTAAAAAACGCGGTTCGTTCCGCACAATTCGTGGGGGTATAGGCAGCATTTTCAATATTGCAGCCCGTATAAACCGTTCCCTTTTTGGTAAGAAGCGCTGCTCCCACCTGAAATCCGGAATACGGCGCATAAGAAAACGACAGCTGTTCCATTGCCAGTCCAATCAGGTTTTTTATCTGTTCTTTTTCCATGGACCAATCTCTCCATTCTTACTTTTCTGCTTGCTCCTGCTGCTTCATAAGCTTGACAATCCGGCTTGTGCCCAGACGATCTGCTCCCAAAGCAAGGAACCGTTCGGCATCTTCTATGGAAGAAATGCCGCCTGCCGCTTTCATTTTTACCTGTGGTCCGATATGCGCGGCAAACAATTCAATATCTGCAAAGGTTGCTCCCGCCCTGGAAAATCCGGTGGATGTCTTAATATAATCCGCGCCTGCCTTCGTCACAATCTCGCACATTTTGATCTTTTCTTCGTCAGTCAAAAGACAGGTCTCAATAATAACCTTCAGAATTTTTCCCTGGCAAGCCGCCTTTAAAGTACGGATTTCTTTTTCTATGAGATCATAGTTTTTATCTTTCAGCCAACCCACGTTGATGACCATATCAATCTCATCCGCCCCGTTGGCTATGGCATCTTTTGCCTCGAATTCTTTCGTCTTTGTAGTCATGTATCCATTGGGAAATCCGATCACGGTACAGACCGCAATCTGTCCATCCACATACGCGGCCGCCTGTTTTACATAACTGGGAGGAATACAGACCGACGCCGTACCATACCGTATTCCATCATCACAAATCTGCTTTATTTCTTCCCATGTGGCTGCCTGCGACAGCAGGGTATGATCCACATGACTTAAAATTTCCTTTACATGCATATTTCTATTCCTCCCCTTTCCGGCATTTTTCACCACGATCACCGGTCTTCTGGTCGGCCCGGATCAACGTACGGATTGCTTCGACCGCTACCTGAATGGCTCTGTCCGTATCATGCACCACCGGGTTTTCCAAGCCCAGCTTCTCCCTTTCCTGATTGGCCATCACAAGAAAGCAGGAACCTGCTCTCACACGCAAGTAACTTGCCACTACAAAGATCGCCGCCGACTCCATCTCGGAAGCCAGACAGCCGAGACGCTTCCATGCCTCCCACTTATTCATTAACTCATAACTGACCGGCTTCGTCTCCGGCTCATGCTGTCCATAAAAGGCATCCTTACACTGCACGACGCCCGCATGGAAGGAATACTCCTTTTTCCCGGCCGCTTCACACAGCGCATTGGTTACGGTAAGATCCGCCACCGCCGGAAATTCAATGGGCGCATATTCTTTGCTGGTTCCTTCCATCCGGATAGCACCGGTGGCAACCACGATGTCACCGCTTTTTACTTCCGGCTGCATACCTCCGCAGGTACCGATACGGACAAAGGTATCTGCTCCGCAGCGATATAACTCTTCCATGGCAATAGAAGCCGATGGCCCGCCGATTCCCGTGGAAGTTACACTGACCTTTACACCATCCAGCATTCCGGTATACGTTACATATTCCCGGTTATCGGCAATCAGAACCGGATCATCCAGATATTGAGCAATCTTCACACACCGTTTCGGATCCCCCGGCATAATGACATAGCGGCCCACTTCTCCCTGTGCCACCTGTATATGATATTGTCTGCTGACATCTTCCGAATAATTCTTCATACGGTTTCTCCTTTCCTATCGCCGCTTAAAAAGGCAAAGGGATCGCCCTCCCGGATAAACTGAAACAGCATGAATGCACAATTCATGGCAACCCGTTCATGCGAAAGGATCCGGCGGACCTCCTTGCGGTCCGCCAGAATCACTTCTATTTCTTCACTGTCTTCCATAAATTGATTGCTGATTGTACCCGATGCATATCCATACACCATGCCGCAGGATTCATCCGTCATGCCAATGGTAGTAAAATATGGTTTTTCATACAACGGATCGACATTAAGCAGCGACAACGTAAGTCCCGTTTCTTCTTTTAATTCCCGTATGGCCGCTTCATGGTAATCTTCACCCGTTTCCACCAGTCCTGCCGGCAATTCATAAATATACCCATCTAATGTATACCGGTATTGCCGAATCAATACCACCCGGTCATGATTTTCTCCATACAGACTATAAATCACCACCCCATCCGGTGGATTCTCTCCCGTCTTTAATTTCAATTCCTCCGTACTTTTCGCCCTGGAAGCCAGATAATATGTTCCTGGACGTCCCACCCGGTTGACCGTATCCAACTGGTAAAAATTCAGAAAACGATTTTCCGTTTTCTGTTCAATATGTTTGATGATTCCCATGAAAACCTCCCGCTGCCGCTTGCATGGGGCAGACTTTAGTTATTCTGATTTCCCTTGATAATCGGGGACAGTCTTTTATAAACTAATAATGTTATAATAACACTAATCATCGCTTTTATAAAGGTAAAAGGCATATTAAAAATAATCAGACAGTCCAGCAAAGAATCCACGCCCGGATAGATGGCCTGGTAGGCAGAAACAATGGCTTCCAAAGGCATAAAATTCGTATAAACAGGATATACAAAGAAGTAATTGGACGGAAAACTGAATAAAGCCATTACTACAGCGCCGATAACAGAACCGATGATTGCCCGTTTCTTTGTTTTTTTCTTTTTATAGATCATTCCCGCCGTAAACACAAACACAGCGCCTAAAATGAAATTCGACAGTTCTCCGACGCCGCCCGTACTGGTGCGCATAAGATGCAGCAGATTTTTCACCAGACATATTACCACTCCTGCCACAGGTCCCATAGCGAAAGCTCCGATCAATGCCGGCAGTTCCGACAAATCCATGGCAATAAAGCTTGGCATAAGCGGCACGTTAAACTGACAATACATCAGGATAAAGGCAATCGCCGACAACATGCCGGTCATGGCAACGGTTCTCGTATCAACGGTTTTGTTTCTTTTTTTCATAGTCTCTATCTCCTTTTTGTGATTAATATTTAAAAAAGGAAATTCATCGTGCGTTTGCGCGGAGTTTTTGTGTCATTATTTTATTTCACAGGAAACGAAGTTTACTATGATACAAAAAAATCCCGGAGTTTCCTCCGGGATAAATGAACACAATAAAAAAACTTTACCGCATCTCTTCTCTCATCCAGACTTGTCCACAAACATCCAGACCATGCATGTCTGTCTGCGGATATACTGTCGGTACCGGAATTACACCGGTTCAGCCACAATTTATTTTGTGGGTCGCGGACTTATCCAAACGCCTACTATGTACCATGGACTCACCGCCGGTCGGGAATCACACCCTGCCCCGAAGAATTTTCTTTTTACAGTTAGCAATTATAACGCATCATAAATATATATACAAGTAATTTTTAAACTCATTTTGCACAATATTGTGTCGGATTACCATACATCTTGTAACCTTGACAGGGATAAATCTATGTATCCGGCGGCAAGCATAGTCTTTCTGCTGATTTGTTTACCACATTTGCCGCCCATCCGCATTGCCTCACCCTTCATCGGATTTTCGCGGGGCCGCCAAAAAGAAAGCACCATCAGAAAGACTTGCTATCCTCTGTGATGCTTAAAATTTCCTATCTCACCTTATCATAATGTGTCCACATACGGACTATCTTTATCGTTCCCTCATACTCCGCTCCGTCTATGATAATCGGATCATTATAGACCTGATATACAAGCCTATGTTGAATATTTATCCTCCTTGAATAAAAGCCTTGCAAATTTCCAACTAATCCTTCATAAGTGGGTGGCTTTTGAAATGGGTCATTACGGATTGTGTCAATTAAATCTTTTGCTTTATTAGCCAAACCAGCAGCTTTGAGATTCTTAATATCTTTTACGGCTTACTTTTCATATACGATCCTATACACTTACCATTTCACCTCATCTTCAGATATACATTCTTCTAATGGGGTATTCCCTCCTGCAATTATTGATTCCGCCATTCCAGGAATAGACATCAGATACAAGGTTTCCTCAATCGCTTTCCAATCGGACTCACTAATTAGAACTGCATTTTTTCCCTTATTATTTGTAATAGTAATCGGCTCACAATTTGTATTCACATCTGAAATTAATTGGTGAATATTTTCCCTGGCCTTCGTAGCACTAATAGCCGTCATATAATCAACTCCCTTCCTTAGATTAATCGTGGCTTACACAAACATATACACTAATGTTTTTATACACACATTCTATCTTGTACTTCCATCAAATCAAATGATTTCCCATGATATAATGGGCATTTCGCTATTAGACGCACTAATTTTTGAATTACATATGCAACAGTACTTTTCCATAATTTTCTCTTTTACTTATTGCATCATAAATATTATAACATAACAATTTGTATGAAACAATAAATACCCATTCTAATATTGGTTATCTAAAATCCAAGAGACATAGCCCGCATATCTGACGGATTTGTCCAGCTTTTTATGGTCCGTACAAAAAAGAGAATTATAACACCAATAAAACATGATGCTATCATTCTCTTTTTGTTGACTTTATGTGTTTTGTATCTTTAAAGAAAAACTAGGCCAGATATTTTTTCAGGGTCTTTCTGACAGCCCCCGGGCCATCCAGTTCTTCCCGGAAGATTTCCTCAATCTTATGTCCGATACCTGCCTGATACAGATCGATACCAAAGATATTTTCATTGGAAAGGATATCTTTTAACTGATCTTTCAGGCTATCCGGCTCTCCAAACACGATGCTTGCCATCTGTTCCTGCAGTTCCGGAATCATGGGATCGGGCGCAAGTTCCATTGCGTTTCCTTCATCATCCACTGCCATCAGGTAACGCAGCCAGCCGGCAATAGCAATCGGAATCGCGGACAATTTCTTCGCATCGCCATATTTGGCCACATAGGATTTAATTGTTTCGCCAAAACGAACACCCACGCCCTGGGATACATCTACGGACAATCTCTGGGTTGTATCACCGAGGTAAGGGTTCGGAAATCTTTCATTTAAAACTTCGTCAAGAAATGCTTTCGGTGACAAAATCTTAGGATCGGGAACAACGTCCATGCCTTCCACATAGCCCACCCGGCGTGCCAGTTCCAGCATCTGCGGGTCCTGCATCTCATCGGAGAACAATTCATAGCCGAGCACGCAGCCATAAGGTCCTAAGGATGTGTGAATCGGATTCAGACAAGTGGTCACCTTCATCCGCTCTGACTTATTTACGGTATCTCTATCTGTCATGTACACGCCAGTTTTTTCCAGTGCCGGACGGCCGTTGGGGAAACTGTCCTCCACCACCAGATACTGCGGACCCTCCGCATTGACAAACGGTGCAATGTAGGTTTTCTTAGATGTAATCACCGGCTGCATCTGTTCCACACCGGAAGCCTCCAGTTCATCCGCTACTTTTTCACTGGGACGGGGAGTAATCTTGTCAATCATCGTCCATGGAAAGGAAACTTTGGTCTCGTCACTAATGTAGGCGATGAAAGCTGCATCTACATAGCCGCGTTTTTCCCACTCTTTGCCCATTGTCAGGACTGCTTCTCTTAACTTGGAACCGTTCTGAGAGCAATTGTCCATAGATACCAGAGCCAGCGGCGCTGCACCGTTTTGATACCGTTCCCACAGCATAGCCGTTACCACGGCCATAGCACCGGTAGATTTGTCCGGTCCCTGCTCCATATCGGCTTCCACAAAGCCAAAATAGGTTCCGTCTGCTTTGGTCAGGGCATAACCTTTTTCTGTAATGGTAAAAGATACCAGCTGTAAACCAGGTTCACGGAAAATTTCTTTCAGGCGCTCCCAGCATGCCGGATCAGAAGACTGAGCTTTAATTGCCTCCGTCAGTGATCCCAATACTTTTTTATCTGTGGAACCGTCTCCATGCAAAGTTACACTGAGCGCCAGATTGTCAAACGGTTTATAAATCTTATCTACCACATCATAATCAAAGGTTTCCACACAAGTGATTCCCTTATCTAAAAGACCTTCGGATAATAATTGATCTGCAATGCCTCCTATAAAGATACGAAAAATATTACCCACTCCCATATGAACCCATACCGGAGCCTGTCTGGTTGCCGCGGCAACTGCAGCCACATCATAAGTAGGCAGCGAAATTCCCGCCATTTCCCAGTCTTTTTGATTCTTCAAACCTTCCAATGTCAATTTCATGCCTGTTTCCTCCTGTTTCTCCCTATTTTTTACCCGGGCCCCATAAGCAGTTCTATTATAATCTCACTATACCCTTCTTTTCAACCCAAAATATCTTTTATACGAAAATAATATAAACCGTCACTTTCCTTAAATTTCCATGTATGTTTACCAGATTTGTCCAGACAATAAATAAAACTCTTATTATTATCAGATTTAACCGGATATATCTTTCTATTTATCCGGTTATACAAAATGATATTTCATTTTTATGTCGTAAAATATTATATAACCAGTTGACCTTGACAGAAAGGAGTTGCTATGCACGAGGATTTCTTTTTCCGGCGTCTGGCACAGCTGCGCCAGCAAAAAGGTGTCTCTGCCCGCGACATGAGTTTGTCTATCGGACAAAACGCAGGGTACATCAATAATATTGAAAATCAGCATAACCTCCCTTCTATGTCTATGTTTTTCTATATCTGCGATTATCTGGAAGTCTCTCCGCAGGAGTTTTTCGATACGGATATGACCTATCCAAAAGAAATCAGGACTTTGATCGAATATTCTTCCAAACTAAACAGCGAGCAGCTTTCCCACATTATCGCTTTGGCGGAAGCTTTATCCGGCAAATCATAACATGCGGCTGTAAATACAAATAGTAATCATATATAATTATCATATAAATAACCCGGATCAGGATTTTATAAAATAATCCGAATCCGGGTTCCTAATTCTGTTCTTGATAAAATTTCAAAATGTCCCTTATGCTTATCTACAATCCATTTTGCTATGGAAAGTCCCAGGCCGGTTCCCTGATAGCTTCTCGCTTCATCGGCCCGGTAAAAGCGTTCAAACATATGCTCCACATCTGCCTGCGCCATTCCAATTCCCGTATCCTGCACCATAAGATAGGGACGGCCCTCTTTTGTTCTTCCGGTCCCCAGCAATATTTCATCGCCGTTAGCCGTATATTTTGCCGCGTTATCCACAAGAATACGAACCGCCTGTTTCAACAGTCCCTCGTCAGCCTGGGCCATAACCGGCTCCGATGCCGTCTGGTAACGATAGGGATGATTTTCATCAATCATAAAAGATTCTTCATAGACCTCCTGCATCAGGGCATTGAGGGAAACTTCTTCTATTTTCAGCATCGTCCTGCCGCTATCTCCTCTGGCAAGGAACAAAAGCTGATCGACCAGATGTTTCATGTGATCCGATTCATGCTGTATGGCCGTGATGGACTCGTCCAATACTTTTTCATCCTCCCGGCCCCATCTGGCCAGCATATTGGCATAGCCCTGAATAACAGCAATCGGAGTCCGCAGTTCATGAGATGCATCATCCACAAACCGGGCCTGCTGCCTGTAAGAATCCCGCATACGTACCAGCAGGTTGTTCATTGCCGCCTCAATGCCCTGTAAATCTGCATCACCGAAAGAAATTAACTCTGCCTCCTCTGGCGAAAGATTGGATATCGCCTGCTCAATCTCCTGATATTTGTCCTCGGTAAAGGTCATTTTACTCAGTTCATCGGCTTTCAGCGCAATCTCGTCAATAGGGGCCAAAATCCGGCGGATACTCCGTTCCTCCTTGCCGTAGCCCAAACACATACCTATCAGCTGCAAAAACAGCACTGCCAAAACAAAGATGGCAATGATAAGAAACGGCTGATACAAAGGCAGCGTAAGCAGAATATTGCCTGATTGGTCAGACACCTGATAGATGATATCCTTTATAGCCGCGCCTGTCACCAGCCCGCGTTCCAGCTCCAGATCCAGTTTACCGATAGCTGCAAATTCCCGGTCAAAAATACTTCCCAGAAACAGCAGGAAAAAGAGCAGCAAATCCCATCGGAAATAGATGCCGCATTTTTTAACAATCCATGACCAATGCAGCCTTCGTGCAATAGAGGTCGTGCGCTTTGTACCCATATCATTTTTTCCTCTTTCCACCATCTGTTCCCCATTCTCTGCTTTATGATTCCGACGGAATCACATAACCTACGCCACGTACTGTACGTATCATCTTAACCCCATAAACCTCGTCTATCTTTGCCCTGAGATACCGGATATAGACATCCACCACATTCGTCTCACCCACATAGCGAAATCCACAGACTTTATCCAGCAGCACATCCCGTGATAAAACAATATCCTGATTTTCAAGAAGAATTTTTAACATCTGAAATTCTCTGTTCGTAAGGACAATTTCCTGTCCGTCGTACCGTACCTGATGCCGTTTTTCCCATAAGGTCAGCTTTCCCCAGCGCAATACGCCCTCCGCTTCTTCCTCCGACGGGGCAGGATTTCCGGCGTTTTTTCCATGCAGTTTCAAAGCCACCCGGATTCTTGCCAGCAATTCTTCGATGGCAAATGGTTTTGTAATATAATCCACCGCTCCGGCATCTAATCCCGCCACTTTATCCATGACGGCATCGCGGGCCGTAAGCAGAATCACCGGTGTCGGTTTATCCTGTTCGAGACGCCGCAGCACTTCCAGCCCATTTAACCCCGGAAGCATAATGTCCAGCAGAATCAAATCATACGTGCCGGATATGGCCATAGAGAGTGCCTCCCGGCCGTTGGTGCTTTTGCTTACCTCATATCCTTCATGCAGCAATTCCAGTTCCACAAACCGCGCTAACTTTTCTTCATCCTCTACCAACAGAATATGTGCTCCCATATCATCCCTCACTATAATTTCTCATATTCATCTTTGACCTTACCGGCAAATTCACTTGCCTTTTCCATAACTTTATTGGCATTTTCCAGATCATCCTTGCCGCAGAAAGAATAATGATATCCAAAAAACAAGGACACGACCAAAGCGATAAGCAGCAGCTTCCATGCCACAAGCAGTGCCAAAACCAGCGCCCATACCGGCACCTTGAAGATTTCTTCCTCTTTTCTTTTGACACAGAAATAATTATCCACGCTCTTTTGCCACAAAATCTTACATAAATGGCTCAGTTTCTGAAAGAATGTCTCCGATGATTCACCCTGACTTTGCACCTTATCTTTTACCGAGACATATTGCGTCTGTTCCTCATAACTGGTGGAATACGTTTCCTGAGCCGGACCCTCGGTCTTTCCCTGCTTTTCCAAATACACCATCGCATCCAGAATATCCCAGTTACATGCCTCCAGGGCTTCCCTCGCCTCATCGTAAGACACCTTTGCCCGCTCGCTTAATTTTTCAATTTTTTCCAGTTGTTCCATATTCTTTATCCTATCCTTTCTCATCATTGATTCGATGTAGTACCTGTTTCCTTTTGATGATATTACTTTACCATCCCATCCTTAATCAATCTTTGAAGGAAGATTAAAAGCAAATTAAAATCGTGTGCGTATTTATCGGCTTTTTCGGCCATTTTTGTGACCAATGTG
>CAYRTA010000050.1:0-14842 GCA_964427045.1 uncultured Hoministercoradaptatus sp.
GCATCCAGGTAATCACACCGGCACAATTCTCATCCGCATTCGCCTCATTGAATGTTTTGCGAATTACTTCATTGGTAATCAGCGTTGGTTTCCAAACCACCTCATAAGGCAAAATACCGGACTTATTCAGTTCATCAACGATAATCCGGGAATGCTCCGCAACCTTTCTGAGACATTCATCTCCATACAGGTCCTGAGAACCGGTTGCAAACCAAAACTTGTAATTTTTCTGTGCTTTCATGGGTAAACCCTCCTTATAAATAACATCCTTTAGTTATGCGCCTTGCAGGAATCCCGGATCACCAATTCCGGCTCGATCAGCCGGCTGACCTTACTGTCTTCCTCCGGTATTCCCTGTATCTGTTCCAGCAATAATTCCGCCGCCATCTCTCCCATGGTTTCCTGGGGGTGGGCCACGGTTGTCAAAGACAACGTACCCGAATACGACATAACAGAATTATCATATCCGGTGACGGAAATATCTTCCGGCACCCGGCAGCCATACTCCGTAAGAGCATGGATTACCTCCACGGCGATCTGATCGTTATAGCAGGCAACCGCATCCACCCGCTTTCCCTCGGAAAGCATAAGCTTCAGCATCACCGATGGTTTCACCTTACGGTCCTCCGTATGAAACCAGATCACCAATTCCGGATCATAAGAAATACCAGCTTCCTGCAAAGCCTGAATATATCCCTTATGACGCTGTTCTCCCTGACTGTCATCAGCCTTGAAAATACCCACAATCCTCCGATGACCCAGACCAATCAAATAAGAAACCGCCAGATACATGCCCCTGACATCATCCAGCAGAATCGTCGGTTTGTGCTTCATCTGCGGATAACTGCCCTGAATAAAGATATAGGGAATCTGGTACTTGTCCAGCCGCTCGTACAGGTGCATGTTCCTGCACACGATCTGACTCTTGCTGGGCTCAATGATCAATCCGTCCACATCCTTAGTAAGGATGTCCTCCAGACACTGGGCCTCCTTTTGTCTGCTGTTTCCGGTATTCTTCAAAATAATGCTGTATCCCTTATCCGTAAGCACCCGGTCCATCCCCTGAATCAGCCGGGGAAAAATATAATCGGAAATATACGTGGTAATTACGGCAATATTTTTAGAATTTTTCTGATGACGCATCCGTTCGGAACAGAACGTACCACGGCCATGCTCCGCAGACAGATAACCCTCATTTTCCAGGATAGCCAGCGCTTTTCGCACCGTATGCCTGCTGATCTTGTAGGAACTGGCCAGCTGATTTTCCGACGGAATCTTATCTCCCGGTTTGATCTGGCCGGATAAAATCTGATCCTTCAGATCGGCCATCAAGACGACATATTTTTTTTCACTATCCGACATGGGGCTCCTTTCTGATCCGCGGTGGACCGGTTGTAAAATCTTTGCAGGTAAGCCGCTGATTTCAGCTAGGTTTATTGTATAACTTGTATGGATGTCTTTACAAGTTGTATTTTTTACGCTTCCTATTCCTCCACCGGAATTTCAATCAATTCCTTAGGAGAATGTGCCAGGTTTCTATATCCGTCTTCCGTTATCACTACCATATCTTCAATACGGACACCGCCAAAGCCCGGAATGTAAATACCAGGTTCCACGGTTTCTATCATGCCTGGTCTTAAAATCGTTTCTTCTGCCGGAGACAGGCGCGGATTTTCATGGATGAAAAGGCCTACGCTATGTCCAAGACCATGGCCAAAATAATCTCCGTATCCCGCATTTGCAATATAATCTCTGGCCACCTGATCCACTGCTTTTCCCGGTATGCCGGGACGAAGAGCCGCAAGGGCCGCCAGCTGGGCTTCCAAAACCGTCTGATAGATTTCCCGCTGTTTAGGGCTGGCCTTTCCCAGCACTACCGTTCTGGTCATATCGGAACAATAGCCTTTGAACAAGCAGCCGAAATCCATGGTAATAAAATCACCAACCTCCAGTTTCTTTTCACCGGGAATAGCATGGGGCATAGAAGAGTTTAATCCGGAAGCAATAATGGTGCTGAAACTTAATCCTTCGGCTCCCGCCAGTTTCATCTCATATTCCAGTTCGGCTGCCAGGGCTAATTCCGTCATGCCCGACCTAATCTTCGGCAAAATAGCCGCCAGCGCCTGATCACCGATGGCTTCTGCGATTTCCAGATAGGCCAGTTCCTCTTTTGTTTTTATCTGTCTTCTGACATCCACGCGTCCTTCCACGGGAACCCAGGTATCTACGGCAAGGGCCTGTTCCAATTTATGAAACTGGCTGCATAAAAGCGCCTGATCTTCATATCCCATACGAAAATGATCACAGGAATCCTTCTTTACGCATGCTCTTAAAATCTCTTCTCTTGTATGGGTACGATTTTCTTCCACCACTTCGAAATCACTTTCTTCCGACGCCTGTTCGGTGTAGCGGCAATCCGTAATCAGCACCCGCTGGGTACGGGAAATATACAAAATTCCTTCTCCGCCCCGAAATCCGCTGATGTGACGCATGTTATACGGATCGGTAATTACTACAGCCGTCAAATTAAGTTCTTCTAATACTTTTTCCATTGTTGTTCACCTTTCTGTTTCTATATATTGATTATTCCAAACCATCCACCTTTAAGATATAGGTACTGGATAATTCGTCCACAAAAACCATGTGCCCCACTTGCCGCAGCACATCCTCATTCAATTCCGGGTATTTTTCCCGTTCCATTTTTCCCACAAAAATATAGGATACCTGATACTGGCTTAGCAAAGCTTCCACTGCCTCAGGGGAATCCGACGTATACATCGTCTCCACATCCGCACTCCTCTGATTCAAATCGGCAGGATCCTGACGCCAAAGCCATTCATGTACATACCAGCCCAACGCAGTGGGCAGTCCGGTCATGGCCGATACCCGCTCATAATCGCTATAGCTGTCTCCGTTGGCTTCCAGCACCACCGGGCTTCCCTCCACGTTAGCATTTAGCCAGCGGATCGCCGCCGCATCGTCGGCATAGGTTTTCTCCAAAAACGCCGTTGCATCCAGCCCCTGATATTGCCCCGGATCCCAGACCTGTCCAAACCATGCGTGGACAGCGGTCCCCAGGTAGCAGCAGGTGCCGAGAAAGCATACGAAAGAAATGGTCAGTAAAGTATTTCTGATGTACTTCCTTTTTTCTATGCCAAGCCGCACAAACGTATATGCCATCAAAAGCCCGAACATCATAAAAGCCTGATAGGTCAGCTTAAACATCGTATTGGAACGGGCATATTCTTTCTCATAAATATCCCGCACATATACCAGTTCGGGAATCAAAATCAATCCCAGCGCGGAAATGCCCAGCAAAATGCCAAAAGCGTCGGCCGCACCTGGCAGCTTCTTACCCTTCACGCTTTTTGCAAATATGCTGACAAGATAAATCAACGTTACTGCCACCGGCAGCCCCCACACAATCAAAAGCTGATAAAAGCGGGAATGATTCTGCGCAAGGGCCACGCCGCTGATCATCGCGTCAAATTGCAGGGTAAAGGGCAGGGCAAAGAGACTTCCCAGAAGGAATACCCAGATAGCATGTACCAAACTGATCAGCGCCGTCAGCCAAAGAACGGTTCGTCCTTCATAGCGGGCGGCAATCTTTTTGTAATTGCAATAGATGACGCCCAGACCGCCGAATACATAATAAATCACAAAGTCCCAGTAATTGGTCCAATGAAACAATCCGATAAAAAACGCCAGCACCAATACGTAGGGTTCCAAAAGCGCTTCCCGAAGAAGCTGGCGAAGAGCCGGATAATGGACCGGTCCGCGGCTTTCTGACACATCCCCCTTATCTGTCGCCGGATTTTGATTATGATACCGCTGGATCATGGCATAGACCAGGCAAATCAAAGCCAGAACAAACATGACATTGACCACGTGTGCGTGCAAATCTCCCAAAACAAAGGAATAGGAGGGAAATTCATGAATCGTTTTGTCATTTTCGGCCGGATAATAGCCGATATACCGGGTGGAATTGGGGAACCAATAAGTGTAATCGCCGGGATCAAGGCCCAGTATTTCCTTTACAAAGGGCAGCACCTTCCCAATCCACACATAATGCATATTTCCTGCCAGGGATACCCCGCAGCCGGCCAGCAGACCGCCTGCCCAGGCGGCTTTATTTCCGTTCCTTTCCTGGCCCTTATGGTCCCAGATCATCTGCCGCATCAGCACAAAAGGAAGCATAAAGGCAAAGGATGCCACCATTGTCCGCATCAAATGATACGTCTCCTCCACCCGGGTTTTTGTAAGCTTTGTCAAAAAGACAGCGAAATATTGTCCTCCATAATAATAATTCAGCGCCCCGTTGGCGTACCACATATCCGGGGCGGGCAGGGTTTCACTGCGCATCATGGTCATCATAAAACCATAATCCATAAATTTTTCCGTACCGTAGGCTGCCGGACGAAAGCCTGCAAAGTACGTCCACAGCAGAAACAGCAGCAAAAACAGCACTTCTTCTTCCAGCCACAAAAGCTGCTGCTCTCCATCATACCGGATGGGATTTCCCTTTCGCTTACAGGCCAAAAGTTCCACGGCCCAGATGACCGCCATCATAAGCACCGGAATGACGATACATACCGTTTTGGTAAAGGGCACAAGACCAATACATACGAAAACCCAGACCAGGAAACCGGAAAGGGCAATTCCAAACACTTTGGAAATCAAATATCCGCCGTCTTGAAACCGGGGAAACAGCCGCCTTGTCAGCGGCCACACGCTCCAACCCAGGCTCAGGGCCGCCAGCCACCACACAAAGAAGGAAGCGGCATCCGTACCAAGCAGCCTCGTGCCGACGGCCAGAAGCAGCACGAAAGCCAGCCCCCAGCCCGCTAATTTCAGATTTTTCACTGTTTTCATGTTACGCTCCCTCTTATAATGACAATTCATCCATACGCTTTAATATGGACTGACGCTGCTTACCAAACAACAGCCGTTCATTATACAGATAGTACCGCTCACAATCGTATTGTTTCAAAAAACGGACACTGTAATAATTGCCGTTTAATTCCGTAATAAAGATGACCAGTTCCTGTCCCTCGCCAAATACACCTTCCAGAAAGTCCAAAATATGTTCCAGATGGGAGGCAGCCACATCATAAATCCCATCAAGACGGCCCCGGTCCTCACCAAACAATTCTTTCAAATAAGCAAAGAGCGACTCACCATCTTCTCCGTCGCGAAGCCTGAGTTTCTGAAGATATCCCTGCAGCATATCCACGGCTCCCCGCATAACCCTGTCCATTTCCACGGACAAAAGTCCCGCCTGCTTTTTCTCCTGGCGAAGGGCCTGCAAGCGGCCAATCTGCCGTTCCAATTTTCCAATCCCTCCAGGCTCTGCCTGATAGGCCTTTAGCACCTGGAACGTCTGTGTCAGGACTTCTTCCTGATAAAAATACTTCTTACAATCTTCTGTCAGCCTGGATAATAACAGGCCTACCACACTGAGCCGTTCATCAAAGGAAGCGTGCGCCGCCTTCTTAGCCAGTACCGGATCAATGACGCCTTCCAGTACAGCCTCGATCTGATAATCCGTCTGATACTTACGATACAATTCCAGATAGTTTGCAAAATCTTTCGCAACCTTTGGGTGCTGAATATATTGAATCACCACTTCCCAGTCCATGGACTTATCCAGTTTTTCGTACACCTGGAGCAAGCGGGATAAATCCTCCCATCCTCTAGGGGTGGCAAATAGTTTTCCGTCTACTGTGGTTTCCATCAAATAGAAATATTGTTTCCTGATATTCAGGTAGGATATCACCGCCGGGTGAATGCCCGCCTGATAGGCGTACTCCTTCCACACCGAAAAGTCCGCGGTCACATCTATTTTCTTTACCCGGTCCAGCGTAACCAAATCAAATTCCCGCACGGACTGGTTATATTCCGGCGGATTTCCTGCCGCCACGATGATCCAGCCCTGGGGAATGGCATGATTACCAAAGGTTTTGCACTGCAGAAACTGCAGCATGGCCGGAGCCAGCGTCTCCGATACACAGTTGATCTCATCAATAAAGAGAATCCCCTCCGACAGCCCGGTCTTTTCCATCTCTTCGTAGATGGAGGCCACAATTTCACTCATGGTATATTCTGTCACCGCCCATGCGCTGCCGCCATACTCTTTTTGGGAAATATAAGGCAAACCGATGGCACTTTGACGGGTATGATGGGTAATGGTATAAGCAACCAGCCCCACCTGACACTCTACGGCTATCTGCTCCATAATCTGGGTTTTTCCGATACCCGGCGGTCCCATCAGCAAAATAGGCCGCTGCCGGATGGCCGGTATTTCGTACTCTCCGTACTCATCTTTTAATAAATAGGCCTGTATGGAATCCTTGATTTCCTGTTTTGCCCGTTTAATATTCATATCTGATTTCATCCTCCGTCAAGATTAATTTCATGGCCCAGGGCGGCACATCCACATCCCTGTAATCCTGTTCCAGAAAAACAAAGGCCACATCATAGGGCGGCTTCTTTACCGGATAGGTTCCATATCCATCGGTAAAATATAATAACCCTTTCAATTTATGAAATACTTTCCGCCGCATAAGTTCCTGCACATACAAAAAGGCCGGACGAAAATCGGTTCCTCCCTGACCCTTGATTTCCAGATGTTCCATATATTGCCGCAATTGGTCTGTATTTTCAATGACGGCATCGTCTTGCACTTTCTCATCACATTGCAGGATACGGATGTGAATTCTCCGAAAATACGTCTCTTCCTGAGATAAAATCTGCCAGGTCTGTTCCAGAAAAGCCCGTACCAATTCCCCCTTGCAGGACATGGAGGTATCAATGACAATGACAAAGTCCTCAATACGTCTCACTTCCTTTGTCTCAAGGGGCTCCAAAAGCGGCATATTCCCATATAGTTCCATACCATAATGATAAAAAATATAATCAAAGGTGTCCATGTCCACCTGCATGGCCTCTTTTAATACCGAAAATTTTTTCAAAAAAGTACGGTAATCGTACCGTTTGCGGTTTTCCACGGCCAGCGCATCCGTAAGACTTTTTGTGCCCTGGGAGGATTCTTTTGAGAAGACCTCCAATTCTGTCTGCATCTTTTCCCTCATATGTTCCCAGTCTTTACGGGGATTGGATTGTCTGGGATTTTTCGGCGGTTGATACCAGAATTGATGATCATCCCGGTGAAACTCTTCCATAAGACGGCGATATTGGGGCGAAGAAGAATCCATAGGCGCCAAAATCCTATAGATCTGTTCTGCCGTCACAGTCCCCATCTGCTTTTCTATCTGACCGTACCAGTCCCGCCTGAGTGCCGAAAGCGGCAAATGCGTACAGCGAAGATGCAGACCATCAATCAGGTATTCCACGGCCATATCACAGGCCAGATCCCAGTCAGCGCGCTGTACGGCCTGGCGAACCGCTTCCGAATTTTCTTCTGAATTTCCTTCTAGGTTTCCTTCTGAATTTGCTTCCGAATTTCCTTCTGGTCGTATCTGTCCCGGTTCCCGGTCCCTGGGCCTCTTCCACAGATGGCCAAACAGGCAGTGAAGGATCTGATGTAAAAATCCCCGGTTAAGCCAAATGGGTTCCCGGCGATACCATTCCAGTAAATATTCCGCCTGAAAATAAAAAATACTTCCATCGCACCCCCAGGAAGCCGTCCTTCCATCCGGCAAAAATGCCAGTGCTGACAGGGCCACGTCCATAAAACGCAGGCCCAGATACAATTCATTCCTGGCATTTTGTAATATTTCTTTACATATATCATATTTTTGCAATTCCAACTGCTGTTGGTTTTGTATTGCCTGCATCAAGTTACCATCCAATCCTATACTACCTATACTAAAAATCAAAATTCCAGGCAGAGCGGCGGCTCTTTGCAGGAAACCGTTTCCGCTTCTGTTCCATCAAAAGACTGGTACATTCCGGCAGCTGACTAAACGCTGCCATATCCAGCCATTGTTCCAGACATGCCTGCTCATAATCCGTATGTTCCAAAAGCCAGGAAAGACGCTGTACATCATTTTCACCAATGAGGCGTATTCCCGTCCCGGCAAGATGCTCCTGTAAATAGGACTCATATTCCTTTCGGGCACGTTCCCCCAGCTGAAGCGGATACATCAGACGCCCAAGCACCAAATCCTGTACAAAGCGGGGCGATTCCCACGCCTTAGCATAGGGAAATTGTTTGTCATACTCGGCAAATTGAAATTCCGTCTTTAAAAAACAATTCCTGTATTTTAAACCGGACCCATGAATCTCTGTCATCAGAATTCTGGCCGGCGTATTCTCCACGCCTTCCTCATAATACTCCGGAAATAGCAGCCGTGCATAGGTCTCACCCCGGTAGTCAACTACCATCTCTTCTGTCAATTCCTGGAGAAAATCCTTTAAACAGGAGGGTTTTTCCGGAACAATCGTCACATCCAAATGGGATACTTTATGGCAGCCTGTAAAGGCCCCGCTCCCCACGTCGCCAATGTGACTGAAAAAAATGATCTTTTGTAAATTCCGGCAATTATAAAAAGCATACCTCCCAATCTTCTTTACCGTAAATGGAATGCGAATCTCTGTTAAATCTTCCCGTCCGGAAAATCCATAAGCCGGAATCTCAGACAGGGATTCATAGTTCTCAGCTAATTCTAATTTCTCCATGACAAACGCTTATCATCTCTTTCCATTGGTCTCTTTCTGGTTTTCCAAATCCTGTAATTGCTATTTATAAGATTCCAGAATCTTCTTTAATGTCTTTTTATATTCCTTCACAACATCTTTGGGCTTCTGCGGGCGGATCGCATTCCCATTAGAAACCAGCCATCCCCAAAACTGTCGGTCCGCAACGTCCTGTACTACAGCGACCACATACTTTTCTTCTTCATTTAAAAGTGTTAAATGTTCGCCATACCGTTTCCGAAGCTGCGGCAGGGCAGCACGTTTTATGCGCAGATAAATTTCCTGGGCATCTTCTCTCTTACGATCGGATCCGTTAAAAATTTCATTCCCGGCAAGTTCCGCCTTCGCAAGCTCCGGTATCGGAGCTTGTTCTTCCTGCTCCTTCGTATGCCCGGATACCGGGGATAACGCTTCCTCTTCCCTTGTGTCTTCCGATACCGGGGGCAGCACTTCTGCGTTCCGCACAAAATAACCTGACGGCGCGGCCTTACGAAATTCAATCTGCATTCCCACCGCCCGAAGTTCCGCCAAATCCGCATAGATGCTTTTTCTTTCTGCCAAAATTTCCTGCGCAGCCAATTCATCAATCATCTGCTTCATACTGATCGGATGCTCCACATCCGTCCGTATCAGCATCCGTTCTAACAATAAGATTTTTCTTTTCTGATTTGCACTTTTACCCATAAAAACCTCCCGTTGCCCGAATCGAAACTCCACACAACTGCCGTCATGTCATTCACACTCTATGCTCATTGTATCATGCCGCCATTCTAAACTCAATGGATTTCACTTGACAAAAATGACAGAACGCCACTATCATAGTATCTGCAACGGGTATTTTTCAAACGTATGAGGTTTGATTCAACAGAAGGGAATGCATTATGATTATAACAAAGGAAACAACAATATCGGAACTTCTAAAGGCTGATGAACGGGCCGCCGAACTTCTTATGCAATCCGGTATGAATTGTATCGGGTGTGTCTCCGCATCTGGCGAGACTTTGGAAGAGGCCGCCTGGGAACATAATATCGATCCTGTCCTTTTAGTAAGGAAACTAAATCTGTATCTTAATGGCACTCTTGGCTAGAAAAAGCCGCGCATCCCCCGGAAGGTTTTGTATCATAGGGAATGAAGTTTCCTACGATACAAAATAATCCGGCGTTCGCTCCAACATGACGAACGCCGGATTATTTTATGCAGCCTATGCATTATAAATAAGTGCCATAAAGGTCAGCGGTTCATCATAAGGATTTTCCAATGAATGGCTCTGCCCCACTTCAATCACACAGACATCTCCAGGTCCTACTTTCGTCCTGCTGCCATCATTATCTACGAAAACACCTTTCCCGCTCAGAATATAATACGGCTCCGTATTGCCGACATGCGTATGCCAGCCCACACTGCTATGGGGCCGTAATACTGCCATCGCATATAACGATCCATGTCCGTTTAATTCCTCCGCAGACACAATATGATGAAACTCCACGCTCCCTTCGCCGCCTCTGGCATGTTCTACCACCTTGATATCAGCCTTTCTAACCATAACACATGCTCCTCTCTTTTAGATTTTTTTTAGGTTTTTCAGAAATCCTTTATTGTACTGACATATTTTTTCCATATTTAGATGATATATTAAGGATCAAACAAAGGCAATCCCTTTTTTATATAGATATTCTTTTCCATAACACCGGGGCAATTCGTTGTCCCGGTCCTTCCTTGTTTATCGCTAAAATAGGAAAGACTTCCGCCCACGCAGAAAAGGTTCTTGCATATGCAAGAACCTTTTATAAGCTGTCTAGCGGATTCGAACCGCCGACCTCCGCCTTACCAAGGCGACGCTCTACCTACTGAGCCAAGACAGCATTCGCAATGTGTAATTATTAACTACCCATCACAATTAGCAATTCTATCAAAGCAGTGACAAAAAGTCAAGCACTTTTTTCATTTTATTGATTATTGGTAACCTATTCCGTCATGCGGCAAATCGCAGGAGTGGATGTGTCATGCCTGGCAGGTAAACAAACATTCCTGCAATTTGATATATGGCTAAATAGTTACATTCATTGTTTCCGGTAATGTTCCAGAATTTTGCGTACCTTTCCACGAATCCGCTGAAGAGCATTATCGATGGATTTCGGAGATTTTCCAAGATTTTCCGCAATCTGAATATAATTTTCCCCCTCCATGTAATGCTCGAAAACCGTATATTCCAGTTTACTCAGATCCTCATATATTTTTTCCCTTATATGAATGACTTCTTCCTGATCAATCAGAATATTTTCCGGACTGGGCTGTATCATATACCACTGCTCTTTCTCCCACTCCGAAGCATTCATGGAAATATAGCTATTGAGCGGCTGATGTTTCTGTCTATTGGAAGACTGAATCGCCCGGTAAAGCTGCCGGTCTACACAGAGACTAGCGAAAGTATGAAAAGATGCTTCATGGTCCGGCTTATAATCCCGGATCGCCTTAAAAAGCCCGATCATCCCCTCCTGAATTAAATCGTCCTGATCACCGCCGGCCAGATACAACATACGCACTTTTTTCCGCACCATTGTTTTATATTTATTTATTAAATATTCAGCCACCTCAGTGTTTCCAGCCGCCCGCAGTTCCAACAGCTGTTCATCCGTAAGATCTGCATATTCTTTCATCATGTCTTTACCAGTTCCTCTTTTATTCGCTTGCCGGCTGCCCCTTCTTAACAGCTCCGTTGGCGGGAAATTTCAAATGCCAGAATACCTGCTGCCACAGAAGCATTCAAAGAATCGATGTCCCCTTTCATGGGTATGGAAGCCACAAAATCACAGTTTTCCCTTACCAGACGGCTGACACCTTCTCCCTCGTTGCCAATCACCAGCCCTATGGGGCCTTTCAAATCCAGCTGGTAATAAGGTGTGCCGCCCATGTCTGCGCATACGAACCAGAGACCCTCTTTTTTCAAGTCATCCATAACGGCCTTAAGATTGGTCACCTTCGCCACCGGTGTATAATTAAGTGCCCCCGCGGAAGCTCTGGCCACAACTGCCGTAAGCCCTGCCGCCCGCCGTTTGGGTATGATGACCCCGTGAGCACCGGCCAGATTGGCCGTCCGGATAATGGCCCCCAGATTATGGGGATCTTCAATATTATCCAGCAGAAGAAGAAAAGGCGGTTCCCCTTTCTTACGGGCGTTTTCCAAAAGATCTTCCACCGCGGCATATTCATAAGATGCCGCCACCGCAATGACGCCCTGATGCTTTCCCGTCTCGGATAATTGATCAAGACGTTCCCGCTTTACGTAATTGATAATGGTATCATGCTTTCTGGCCTCTCTGGCAATGGTCCGGATCGGACCGTCCTGACAGCCATCCAGCAGATACAGCTTATCGATCGTCTTACCGGAACGAAATGCCTCTAATACGGCATTTCGCCCTTCAATATGATTTTCCATATCGTTATCCGTTTCTCCATCCGTTTTATTTTTGTCCGCCGTCCAAAGCATCCCATCCTGCCTTAATCAGGTCAATCAACCGTTTTTCCTGGCCGGTCAGATACAGATATCCCATGACAGCCTCAAACCCGGTAGCCCTCCGGTATTCCGTCATAGTGGCATTTTTCGCCTTTGTGTAGGCTTTTGCGTTCCTGCCCCTTTTGTAGATCTGTTCCTCCTCGGGAGTAAATAAGGGGCGCAGCGTTTCTACCATCTCGGACTGTGCCGGGGCCTTTACCAGACGGCTGGCCCTCTTATGCAGCTTATTAGCCTGGCAATTTCCCTGTTTTACCAGAATTGTCCGGATATAAATCTCATAGATCCCATCCCCGATATACGCCAGGGTAAGGGGAGAATAGGTACGGATATCCGGATCTTCTAACTGAAATTGCTCCTTTAAATACGTTAGGCTCTCTTCCATTTTACACCCTCTCTGGTGTCTTCCAGAATAATTCCCTGGGCCAATAACTGATTCCGAATCTCATCTGCACGTTTGAAATTTCTCGCTTTTCTGGCTGCCTGGCGTTCCGCAATCAGACTCTCAATCTCTGCATCCAGATTATCCTCTTTTTTATCAACGATCAGGCCCAGCACATCGCTGAGAGAGACAATTTCTTCTTTCATAGCATCGGCAAATGCCTTAGAGGACTGTTCATTTGCCTCCGTATTGGCAAATTTCACCAGTTCAAAGATGGCAGACACCGCATCCGCAGTGTTTAGATCATCATCCATGGCCTCTTCAAATTTGCCGCGGTAAGTTCTCATTTCCTCCAGCTGTGTTTTCTCCTGCTCAGTCAGATCCAGGACTGCGGCGTTTTCTGACAAATGTTTCAGATTCGATACGGCCGTTACAATCCGGTCCAGAGCGTTTTTGGAGGATTCCATAATATCATGGCTAAAATTCAACGGATTTCTGTAATGGGCGCTTAACATAAAGAACCGAAGCACCTGCAGATCGTATTGTTCCCCAATCTCCCGCACCGTAAAGAAGTTACCCAGGGACTTCGACATCTTGCGGTTATCAATATTCAAGAATCCGTTGTGCAGCCAATAACGGGCAAAAATTTTGCCATTGCAGCATTCGCTCTGTGCAATCTCATTTTCATGGTGGGGGAAAATCAAATCCTCACCGCCGGCATGAATATCAATCTCTTCGCCCAGGTATTTCTTCGACATAACAGAGCACTCAATATGCCAGCCAGGACGGCCTTCACTCCACGGAGAAACCCAATAAGGCTCTCCCTCTTTTTTCGGCTTCCAAAGTACAAAGTCTAAGGCGTCTTCCTTCTGATCTTCCCCGGATACCAGCAGAGAACGATTACCGGAACGCAAATCGTCCAGATTCTTATGAGAAAGCTTTCCATACTCATGAAATTTTCTGGTTCGAAAATAAACCGTTCCATCCACGTTATAAGCATACCCCTTATCGATCAGGGTCTGAATCATTTCAATCATACCGGCAATTTCACGGGTTGCCTGGGGATGGGTGGTGGCCGGTTTCACATTCATGGCCTCCATATCCTTTTTGCATTCTTTGATGTAGCGTTCGGAAATTTCTTCCGCCGAAACCCCTTCTTCCACAGACTTTTTAATAATCTTGTCATCCACATCTGTAAAATTGGATACAAAATTCACCTCGTAACCTTTGTATTCCATATAACGGCGGCAGGTGTCGAAAACAATCATCGGACGGGCATTGCCGATATGAATAAAATTATACACGGTAGGTCCGCATACATACATCTTTACCTTTCCCTCTTCCAAAGGTACAAATTCTTCTTTTTTCTTTGTCAGTGTATTATAAAGTTTCATAATCCACAGTCTCCTTTTTACCTGTAATCGCTCTCATGGGGAGCGTTATCTATCACTTCTTTTCAATTGCACAGATCGCATGGGCGGAAATTCCTTCCAACGTTCCGGTGAATCCCAATCCCTCTTCCGTGGTTGCTTTGATATTCACCTGATCAACATCCAATGCAAGCGCTTTGGCCACATTTTCAATCATCGTGTCTATATAAGGAAGCAATTTCGGTTTTTGCGCAATGATTGTCGCATCAATATTAACAATGGTATATCCCGCTTCCTGAAGCAATCGCCCCACCTCACGCAGCAGCAAAATACTGGAAATACCCTTGTATTTGGGATCCGTATCTGGAAAATGACGCCCGATATCCCGAAGGGCAGCAGCCCCCAGCAGCGCATCCATAATGGCATGAACGACCACATCCGCATCCGAATGGCCCAAAAGGCCCAGCTCCCAGGGAATCTTCACACCCCCCAGAATGAAATCCCGGTTTTCGGTCAGCTTATGCACATCATAACCCATACCTACTCTCATGCTATTGTCTCCTCTCCGTCTGATCATCATAATTCTGGAGCAGACTCCTTATTCATCATCATACCGCATCTGCCTTTATTTCGCAATTTGTTTTTATCCGCTTTCTTTTACTTTTCGTAACT
Source organism: uncultured Hoministercoradaptatus sp. (assembly GCA_964427045.1). Lineage (GTDB taxonomy): Bacteria > Bacillota > Clostridia > Lachnospirales > Lachnospiraceae > Oliverpabstia. Next base: position 14,595 of record CAYRTA010000050.1, read on the forward strand.
ATTCCACATTCTGACCATTTCATACAAAGAAGTAGAATTCGGTCTTTCTATGGCAGGCTTGCAACAGGATATTGCTAGCTTAACAAAACACCATCTTGTATAATATAAACAGTTTCTTTCTTCACGTGAAGCGGCGAATGCGTCCGATATCTTGCGGTTCTCGCAGCGGCTTTTCTCTGACCAGTCGGACCATTTACCAATCACCTTATTCTAAAACCACAGGCTTTGCCCGGCGCCGGCAGGGTCTG
>CAYRTA010000051.1:0-14328 GCA_964427045.1 uncultured Hoministercoradaptatus sp.
CCTATACGATGGTGAAGGATCACCGGACGGGCACCGAAACCGGTAATGTGGGAAGCGTCATGGATGGAGATATCGATCTTTTTATCAATGGCTATTTGAAGTGGATTGCCCTGGGAGGCAAGGCTGTGGAGGGCGCTTTGGAATAACAAAAGGGGCGCCGGAACAACTTGCTTCGGCAGGTAACAGATATCAGAGGGTCAAAAGGTTTTTTTGGCCCTTTCATTATTAAAAACAAACATATAGGAGGTAGCGAAGTTATGGGACTTATCAAAGCAATGAAGGCAACCATCGGCGGTTCTTTGGCAGATCAGTGGCTGGAAGTCATTGAGCCGGAGAATATGGGGGGAATGACAGTCATGACCCGCGGCGTCAATAACAGCGGTAAGGGTTCCAACAAAAAGGGGAACAGAGACGTGATTTCCAATGGTTCCGTGATTCACGTTTACGAGGGCCAGTTTATGATGCTGCTGGACGGCGGCAAGATCGTCGATTACAGCGCGGAACCGGGCTATTTCAAAGTGGATAATTCTTCCTCGCCATCCATGTTTGGCGGAACTTTGGATAGTGTGCTGGCCAGTTCTTTCGACCGTTTCCGCTACGGCGGAACTACGCCTACCACTCAGAAGGTATATTATATTAATTTGCAGGAAATTAAGGGGATCAAATTCGGCACCCGCAGCCCGATCAATTATTTTGATAATTTCTATAATGCGGAACTGTTTTTGCGGGCCCATGGAACGTATTCCATTCGGATTACCGATCCCATTAAGTTCTATGTGGAAGCGATTCCGAAGAATAAAGACCGGGTAGAAATTACTGATATTAACGAGCAGTATCTGTACGAATTTTTGGATGCGCTGCAGTCCTCGATTAACCAGATGTCTGCGGATGGCGTACGGATTTCTTATGTAACGTCAAAGAGCCGTGAATTATCGAAGTATATGGCGGATACGCTGGATGAGGATTGGAACCAGAGCCGTGGTATGGAAATTCAGTCCGTGGCCATAGCCAGTCTTTCCTATGATGAAAAATCGCAGGAACTGATCAATATGAGAAACCAGGGCGCCATGCTGGGAGATCCCATGGTTCGCGAAGGTTATGTACAGGGGGCCTTTGCCAGGGGCATTGAGGCAGCCGGCAAAAACGGTAACGGCGCCGCCATGGGATTTATGGGCCTTAATATGGGCGCCCAGATGGGCGGCAATATGGCGGGCGCCATGTCCCAGGTCAATATGCAGCAGATGCAGATGAATCAGGAGGCTGCCAGAAAACAGGAAGAGGAGCGCCTGATGGCCGAGCAGAAAAAAGGCAAGACATGGACCTGCGGGTGCGGAACTGAGAATACGGGAAAATTCTGCGCCGAATGCGGAAGTCCTCGTCCGGTGGCTGCTGCCTGGACTTGTGAGTGCGGAACCGAAAATACGGGAAAATTCTGCAGTGAGTGCGGAAAGCCGCGCCCGGCAGGCAAATGGACCTGTGAATGCGGCGCGGAGAATACGGGAAAATTCTGTAGTGAATGCGGAAAACCACGTCCGTAACGGCGGAGGAAAAAGATATGGCAGCAATTAGTCTAAAATGTCCCAATTGCGGCGGCGAACTGGTCTTTGACCCAAAATCCCAGGACTATCAGTGTCCTTATTGTGGGTCGGACTTTACCCAAAAACAGATTGATGGGTTCGTAGCCCAAAACCAGGAAGACGAGGAAGTCACGGACGAAAATCCTCATATAGAAAAAAACTGGCAGAGACAGGCCGGTGAGGAAGCCGCAGAGCAGGAAGAAGCGGATATGGTGGAATATCGCTGTCCCAGTTGCGGGGCAGAGATTGTGACAGATGCCACAACTGCGGCGACCTTCTGTTATTACTGTCACAATCCGGTGGTACTTTCCGGACGGGTATCCGGCACCTATTTGCCCAGGAAGATTATTCCTTTCTCTATCGACAGGGAGAAGGCTGAGAAACTGTTTTTGGATAATGTATCAAAGAAAAAGTTTGTGCCGAAAGGATTTCTGGATCAAAGACAGATCGAGAATCTAAGCGGCGTCTATTTCCCCTATTGGATGGTGGACTGGGATGGCCGCGGCCGTATGGAAGCCAAGGCAACCCGGGTACGCGTCTACCGGCAGGGCGATACGGAGATCACGGAAACCCGCCATTATGATCTGCATAGAGAAGGAACCGTACATTTTTCGGATATGTCGAGAAATGCGCTGAAACAGGCAAACCGGGAACTGGTGGAAGGGGTGCAGCCTTATCAGATGGAGAAGGCAAAGCCTTTTTCTATCGGCTATCTGTCCGGCTTTCAGGCCCAGAAACGGGACATGGAACAGGAAGAATTTGCCCAGAGTATTAAACAGGATGTTAATCAATATACGGAACGAATCCTGCGGGATAGTATGGAAGGGTATAATACGGTGGTTCCGGTAAGTAAAGATGTGACCACCCTTTCAGAGGACTGGCAATATACGTTATTGCCGGTCTGGGTGCTGACTTACCGAAGCGGCGGCACCATGTATTACTATACGATCAACGGCCAGACGGGAAAAGTCTGCGGAAAGCTTCCGGTTCATTATGGGAAGCTGGGGGCGGTATCTGCGGTGATTTCCCTGCTTGTGTGTATCCTGATGCTGATTGGAGGGTGGCTGATATGATAAGAAATATAAAATCTATCCGATTCCTTTTTACCCTCTTATGTACCTGTTTGTGTGTCCTGGCATTGTTATGTCCTCTGCTTATGGTTTTGCCGCGGACAGTCTGTGCGGCTTCCGGAGCCGATGGCGGTAAGGTTGTGGATATGGCAGGGCTTTTGGATTCTGAAAAGTGGCAGGTAGTAAAGTCTTTGGCAGAGGATTTATCCACCGAATGGAATATGAGTTTTGTGGTGGTGACTACGACGGACGCCGAGGGAAAGAGTTCCCAGGATTTTGCCGATGATTATTATGATGAGCATGGTTATGGTGAAGATGGGGTATTATATCTGATTGATTTGGATAATCGAAATGTGTGGATATCCACTGCAGGAACGATGATTCGTTATCTGACAGATGAGCGGATTGACCGGATCATTGATGCCGGCTATGATAATCTTGGAGATGGGGATTATGGAGATGGCTTACTTCAGATGATGGAGGAAACAGAGTATTATCTGAATCAGGGGATCCCCCAGAATCAATACAATGAAGATGTAGAGACCGGAGAACGGGATTATTATCAGGAGCCGAAGCAGATAACAGGAACGGAGATTCTCCTGGCAGTTGCTGCTGCACTGGTATGCGGCGGCGCATTTTTCCTGTCTGTCAACGGTACATATAAGATGAAGCGAAAAAGCTACCAGTATCCCTATTGGGAGAAGGCAAAGGTTCATTTTAACCGGCGGGATGATATTTTCATCCGGCAGACGGTAACCCGGCGCCATATTCCTAAAAATCCGCCGCCAAGCGGAGGCGGAGGAGGCGGCGGCCTCAGTTCCGTACATATGTCCGGCGGAGGGATAAGCCATGGCGGCGGCGGCCGCAGCTTATAACGATCCATAAGCTGTTAATAACGGAGGAAATACGATGGCGCTTATTAGTTTAAAATGCCCTTATTGCAATGGCGATCTGGTTTTTGATGCAAAAACCAGGATGTATCAGTGTCCGTATTGCCTGTCCAAATTCATCGAGGGTCAGGTTGAGCGGATTGCAGATCAAAATCCGGCTATGGAAGATCGGCTTGAGAATGGGCTTCCAAGAGAGAAGGAATGGGAAGAAAACGATTGCCCGGAGACAGAGGGGCCAGTAGAGGCAGACGAGCTAGTAGAAGCAGACGAGCCTAAGGAAGGAGACCGGGAAGCAGACGAGCCAGTAGAGGCAGACGAGCCTAAGGAAGGAGACCATAAGGTAAAAGAGCCGGAGGAGGCCCCCGATTTGGAGGCTTATACCTGTCCCAACTGTGGAGCTGAAATTCTGGCCGGGGTCGGGGCCAAAGCTATCCATTGCTGTTACTGCCATACGCCGGCAACGCGATCCGGTAAAGTATCCGTCGCCTACCGGCCGGCAAAGATCGTGCCCTTTTCTATTGAACAAAAGGAAGCGGAGCGTCTATTTTTCGCACATGCTTCCAAGCGGAGCACTTTGAAAAAGTCATTGCAGATGGAACATATAACCGGCGTTTATTTTCCCTATTGGCAGGTAAACTGGACCGGTAATGGCAGCATGATGGCCACTGCAACAAAAAATCATGATTTTAAACAGGATGGAACAAAATTCAGAAAAGTCGAGCGCTATGAATTGTACAGAAAGGCAGAAATTTGTTTTCCGAATATGACAAAGCGTGCCTTTGAAGCATCCGTCAGCGATTTCATAGAGGATGTGCAGCCTTATGATTTGGATAGCGCAGTTCCTTTTTCCACTGCTTTTTTATCCGGCTATCAGGCAGAAAAGGGGGAACGAGAGCAAAAGGAGGCAAGAGAGGAGATTCGCGGCGATATTCAGCAGTATGCGGAAGTCATTTTCAAGGATACCATGTGCGGCTATCACTCGGTAGCTCCCGCCCGCCAGCATATGGAGGCCGCATCGGAGGAATGGCAGTCCCTATGGCTGCCGGTGTGGATATTGCCTTACCGCAAAGGTAAGGATTCCGGTTATTTTGTGATGAATGGACAGACAGGCAAGATTTGCAGTCAGCCTTCCGTGGATAACCATCGATCAACCGTTGTTTCCGCTGCTGCCGGAGCTTTGGTTGGCATCTTGCTGTTGATAGGAGGGTGGCTGATATGGTAAATAAGAGGATACGTATGGTCCGTGCCGTTTGCTGTTTCGCTCTGCTGCTGTCTCTGATAACTGCCGTGTTAGCGGAACCCACAGAAGCGGCAACGCATAAATATGTCATTGATTTGTCGCCGGGCTCCTACATATTAAAAGATGAGGAGGAACAGGATTTGCTGCTGCGTTCCCAGGAATTGTCTGAGAAATGGCAGATGGATTTTGTGGTATTGGTAGTCGCCGATGCAAAGGGCAAGGACTCAAAAAGCTATGCGGACGAGTATTATGATACCTATGGCTACGGAGATGACGGAATCTTGTACATGCTGGACTTGGACAATGAAGGATGGTGGATTTCCTCCTGCGGTTTGATGATGGATTATTTGCCGACGGAGCGCTTGAACGCAATTTTGCGCGTCGGCAGGGAAAAGTCCGACGAAGGCGGTTTTGCCAGCGGCTTCATGGCCATGATGGATGAGACGGATCAATATCTGGATATGGATATCAATGGCGGTACGAGTGAGACCGAAAATGGCCGGACGGATGACGGATATGTGGCCGATATGGCCATGCTGCTGGAATCCGATGAACGGGAACTGTTGGATGCGCGGCTTAAGGATTTGTCCGAAAAATGGGGAATGGATTTTATTGTTGTCACCACGGCGCAGACAAACCGGAAGGACTCCGCAGAATATGCGGATGATTATTATGAGCAGAACGATTATGCAAAAGATAGCGTCTTATATCTGATGGATATGGATAATGGCGTCGTTTATATTTCCACCTACGGCGCGGCGGCCGGATATTTGCCGGATAGCAAGCTGGATGAGATTTTGGATGCCGGTTACGACAATGCGGAGAAAGGAAACTACTATAAGGGTCTGGAAGAAATGCTGGATCAGACGGAAAATTGTCTGGCATCCGGAAAGAATACCGGAAAACAAGTAACAATTTGGGAAATCCTGATTGCGATTGCCGGAGCGCTGCTAGGTGGATTTGTGGTGCGGCGGCCGAAGAAAGAGAAGCGGGAGGTCTATGCGTATCCTTATAAGGAAAAGGCCAGGGTGGAGTTTACCCAGAAGGAGGATCGCGAGGCCGGCCAATCGCTGGTTTTGCTGCAGAAGAAAAAAACCAAAAAGCCGGTTTTGGAGACTTTGCTTGACGAGAGCAATGCGGTTTCCCGCAGAGACGACCAAAGCTCTCATAATGACGACCGTGACTTTTATTATGACAAATATGGCCGCAGAGTTTATTACGACAGATATGCTCCGAGAGGATATTTTGACCATGACCGGAGAGACAGATTTTGGCCGGAAGCGGACGAGACCGATCATCCTCTCACATCCGGCAAGGAAAGCCAGAGGACTCATCCCTCTGCCGCTATCCCGAAGGGGCATTCTGGCGACGGCAGCTCTCGAAATCTTAGTGACGGCGCCCGAAGCAGCAGCTCTCGAAATCTTAGTGATGGCGCCCGAAGCAGCAGCTCCCGAAGTCTTAGTGACGGCGCCCGAAGCGGCGGCTCCCGAAGTCTTAGCGACGACGCCCGAAACGGCAGCGCCCGGAGTTCGGGAGGCAGCGGTTCCAAAGGCGGCAATCGTTCCAGCCGCAGACACGGAGGCACAGGACAAAGTCTGAAATAGTAACTATTCAGCCATCCGGGCCACAGCCCGCCTTTTTCAAAGGCCAGCCGCTGTTAAAGCAGCTTATAGCTGAATAGTTACCTGAAATAATATGTCTGGAATAAAAACACTTGCAATACCTGATGTCCTGTGATAATATTTTGTGGCGAGCACAAATGTTTTTGGGAGACGAACATCCGATTGCCATAGCAGGAGGTAATTATGAAGGAAAATAAAAAATACTTTATGGTGACGGAACGGGCTGTTCCGGAAGTGCTTTTAAAAGTATTGGAAGCCAAGCGGATTTTAGATTCGGATACTTCAGTGACGGTACAGGAAGCCACGGAGAGGGTAAAAATCAGCCGAAGTTCGTTTTATAAATATAAAGATGACATCTTTCCTTTTCGTGATCAGGCAAAGGGAAGAACGGTTACCTTTATCTTACAGATGGATGATACGCCGGGCATCTTATCGGATATATTGAAAACGGTAGCGGAGTTTCGGGGTAATATTCTTACCATCCATCAAAGTATCCCCATCAACGGTATCGCGACGTTGACCCTCAGTGTGGAGATTTTGCCTGAGGCGGGCAATGTGGATGATATGGTGGAACGGATGGAGCGGCAGATAGGTGTTCATTATTTAAAAATACTGGGTAGGGAGTGAAAAGATGTTACAAATAGCAGTGTTAGGATACGGTACCGTAGGTTCAGGTGTGGTAGAGGTTATCAATACCAACCACGAGAGTATCAATAAGAGAATCGGTGAGGAAATCAACATCAAATATGTATTGGATTTGCGGGATTTTCCCGGCGATCCGATTCAGGAGAAAGTGGTGCATGATTATGAAATCATTATCAATGATCCTGAGATAAAGATTATTGTGGAGGTAATGGGTGGAACAAACCCATCCTATACGTTTGTGAAACGGGCTTTGGAAGCCGGCAAGTCTGTCTGCACCTCCAACAAAGAGTTGGTGGCAAAGCATGGCGTGGAACTGTTGGAAATCGCCCGGAAAAATGATATCAATTTCCTGTTTGAAGCCAGCTGCGGCGGCGGTATTCCGATTATCCGTCCCCTGAATTCCTCTCTGACAGCAGATGAAATTGATGAGATCAGTGGTATTCTGAATGGAACGACCAACTATATTATGAGTAAGATGGCGGCGGAAGGCTCTGATTTCGATGAAGTATTAAAGGATGCCCAGCAAAAGGGATATGCGGAGCGCAACCCTGCAGCCGATGTGGAGGGATGGGATGCCTGCCGTAAGATCGCGATCCTTTCTTCTCTGGCCTTTGGCAATCACGTGGATTATGAAGAAATCTATACGGAAGGTATTACAAAAATAACGGCCGCGGATATGAAATATGCCAATGCGCTCGGCGCTTCCATTAAGCTTCTGGCAACCAGCCGTAAGGTGGGGGATCAGTTTTATGCTATGGTAGCCCCCGTCATGATTCGGGCAGATCATCCGCTGTACAGTGTCAATGGCGTATTTAACGCAATTTTTGTACACGGTAATGTGTTAGGCGACGCGATGTTTTATGGAAGCGGAGCCGGCAAGCTGCCTACGGCCAGCGCCGTAGTGGCAGATGTAGTGGATGCAGCAAAACATCTGCATACCAATGTAATGCCGGGATGGAGCAGCAAGAAGCTGAACCTGATGGACCGTAAGCAGGTGGAAAGCCGTTTCTTCGTACGTCTGCAGGGTGAGGCAGCGGATAAACTGGATCAGGTACAGAAACTGTTCGGTCCGGTGACTTTGGTACAGGCAGAAGGCCTTTCTGGAGAGTTTGGCGTGGTGACAGAGGCCATGTCTGAGGAAGCTTACGAGAAGGCGGCTGCATCTTGCCAGGATGTTCTGGGTATGATTCGTGTCCGGTTCTAAGAAAAATTGAAAAGAAGAAGTATTCAGGGAGCAGATGATCAGAGATGGTAATCTGTTCCCTGTTTTGGGTTGACGCGGGCAGGAAAAAAGGGTATTATTTTTCAAGATATTACGCCTATTTTGGCAAGGTGTACAGGAGGAAGAAGATGCTGATCGTAAAAAAATTCGGTGGTACTTCCGTTGCGGATAAGGAACGTATTTTCCATGTGGCCGAGCGCTGCATTCGTGATTACCAGGCGGGACATGATGTGGTAGTGGTGCTTTCGGCTATGGGAAAATACACGGATGAATTGATTGCAAAAGCCCATGAGATCAATCCCAACCCCCCGAAGCGGGAGATGGATATGCTGCTTACTATCGGTGAGCAAATGTCGGTTTCATTGATGGTTATGGCTATGGCAAAACTTCATGTGCGGGCCATATCTTTGAATGCATTTCAGGTTGCTATGCATACTACCAGTGTCTATGGAAATGCACGGTTAAAAAAAATTGATACCAAACGGATTCGCAGAGAACTGGATGACCGGAAGATCGTGATTGTTACTGGTTTCCAGGGTGTGAATAAATATGAAGATTATACCACTCTGGGAAGAGGTGGTTCCGATACTACCGCGGTGGCTCTGGCAGCGGCATTACATGCCGATAAATGCGAAATTTTTACGGATGTGGATGGGGTATATACGGCCGATCCCCGGCTGGTGCCTACTGCGCGTAAATTGGAAAGTATTACATATGAGGAGATGCTGGATTTGGCCACCCTGGGTGCAGGCGTTCTCCACAACCGGTCAGTAGAAATGGCTAAGAAGTATGGTGTGCGTCTTGTGGTTCGTTCCAGCCTGAATGAAACGGAAGGCACGATAGTAAAGGAGAGGGTGAAGAATATGGAAAGAATGCTTATCAGCGGTGTGGCTCTTGATCAGGATGCGGATCGTATTTCAGTCATTGGCATTAAAGATGTACCGGGTAGTGCATTTAAATTATTTAATACGCTGGCAAAGAAGAATATTAACGTAGACATTATTATCCAGTCCGTAGGGCGGGAGGGAACCAAGGATATTTCCTTTACGGTTGCCGATGATAATCTGCAGGAGGCAATTGAACTTCTGGAAGAATATAAAGATGCGCTTGGTTTTGAACGGGTGGAGTATAACTGTGACGTGGCGAAACTGTCCATCGTGGGAGCCGGCATGATGTCCAATCCTGGCGTGGCTGCGAAAATGTTTGAATGTCTCTATAATCAGAATGTGAATATCAACATGATCGCCACCTCAGAGATTCGTATTACGGTATTAGTGAGTACCCAGGATGCGATTCGTGCCATGAAGGCTGTACATGATACGTTCTGTCTGCCGGAGTAAGCGTTACGGTTTTTAGAACAAAATGATTTCCTATGAAATGAAAAAGGCGTTTGATCCCCGTAGGTCAAACGTCTTTTTGCTGATAAAATATTTTTAGATTTCAGAGTTCGTCAGTTTATTTCCCTGGTCACGTTCCGGTAGAAATTGGTTTTGGTCATGTAGATATAAGGGGCGACCCAGAGTAAACCGATGTAACAGGAAAGAACACCCAGGAGCAGCAGTCCTAAAAAGGAAAGATTAATATACAATAATTGTCCTTTGTGGCCTTTCATCAGCTTCCGGCTTTCTTTCAGAACCTGTATGGCGCCCAGATCTTCATAATCGGCAAGTAAAAACATGCTCAGTCCAAATCCAAGCAGGAGATAGATGTCGAAGATGACGCCTGCCAGCATCAGAATCGCGCCTCCTATGACCATGCTGGTACCTGTTCCCAGTAGGATAAACAGGATTCCTGGAAGCAGGGGAACCAAAAGGATTCCGACTTCCGCCAGTGTCATAAGAAGGACTCTGTCCGGATAGTGGCGGAATCCGTAGAACAGATCACCGATACGTACGGGATAATTCCTGGCGCCATCCAAATACATTTTGTAGAACCCTAATTGCAAAACGGACATGATCAGCATGATAATGATGGTCATGATGGTCTGTATCATACTCTGGCCTGTGGTTCTGGAAACCAGAGACCCCGAACCCGATCTGCTAAAGGCAAAGGTTACGACTGAGTTTGCTGAAAAATCTATGAGAAGATACAGAAGGAAGGCAGCAATATAGGTGCTGTATTTTCCGGTAAGCTGAGCCCGGGCCATTGCTTTTAATTCTCTTGATGTATAATTCATATTGTTCCTCCGTCATTTCCCAGATCAAAATTATAATTGTCAAGTGGAGAATCCAGGCTGTCGCTGTCCGGATTGTCATCCGTAGTATAATCCTGAAGGTAATAAGCCTTGTATGCATTGAAAATCTGCTCGAATTCAGACGGATTAGTGGCGATAACCGATACGGTGACCACAATGCCTGCGATGGCTCCAATGGCCGATATAATCAGAGATACCTTTGCCTGCCCGCCCAACGGTTTATCCCCTCTGGAAAGCAGAGCAAGAATAATACCGAGCGCTCCGAAAACGTAGGAAGCGCCGGTAAAGATCGTCAGCATGGATAACAGGCACATAACGGAAGATGCCGTAATCATACCGGAGTTGGCCGGTCTCTGCCGCAGCATATAAGGCGGCTGATCGGGATTCCAGTGATTGCTTTGCTGCTGGTAATTATAGGGCTGCCAGTCCCTTCCGGGTTCCTGGCTGCGGTAAGGATTCCAGTTGGTCTGGGGTTCCTCAGGTGTCACGGGATCGTTATTCCACGGAGTATTGGCTCCGGTGTTATTTTGCTTTGATGCTTCCCCTGTTTGGGCGGCATCCTTGTCTTCCTTTTGAGACGGCTCCTCTGTCCCGAATGAAGCGGGATTTGCGGATGCATCCGGTCCGTATGTATCGGGAGCCGGATCTGGCGCAGCTTTTTGCTGGGGCGGTACGGAGGGTTGGTCCAGATTTTCGGGCCACCAGTCCTGGCGTTGTTCATTGTCCATATTGTTTGCCTCCTTGTGTTTGGTGCCTCTATGCGCATTAGTATAGCACAGTGAGAAGATTGGGGCAAGTCCATTGAAGTATTGGGGCTTGATGGCGCTGGCAGTTCTTGGTATGATAGACAGGAAAAAGATAATAGAGTGTAAATATTCAGCCATAAGCTGCTTTAGGGCGGATAGCCTTTGAAAAAGGCAGTCTGTGGTCGGCGGGCTGAATAGTTACAATAGAGTAGTAGGAGTGATCATATGGATTTGATTCAGGTATTGGCTGATGAATTGCAGGTAAAAAAAGGACAGGTCGAGGCGGCTGTTAAACTGATTGATGAGGGAAATACCATTCCCTTTATTGCCCGTTACCGTAAAGAAGCTACCGGTGCGTTGAATGATGAAGTGCTGCGTAATCTGAATGAGCGTTTGACATATCTTCGCAATCTGGAGGAGAAGAAAGAGCAGGTAATTTCCAGCATTGAGGAACAGGGGAGGCTGACGCCCGAACTGAGACAGGCCATTACAGAAGCCATGACGCTGGTAGTCGTGGAAGATTTATACCGGCCTTACCGGCCAAAGCGGCGTACCAGAGCCATCATTGCAAAGGAGAAGGGGCTGGAGCCTCTGGCAAATACCATATTGCTGCAGATGACGAAACGTTCGCTGGAGCAGGAAGCGGAGGCCTATGTTTCGGAAGAAAAGGGAGTTTCTTCTGTGGAAGAGGCCATTGCCGGAGCAGGAGATATTTTGGCAGAGCGGATCGCGGATGAGGCGGATTACCGGATACATATCCGTGATTTGACGGCAAGGAAAGGAACGATTGCTTCCGCGGCGAAGACCAGTGAACCTTCCGTATATGATATGTACTATGAGTATGAGGAAGAACTTACCAAAATCGCAGGGCACCGGATATTGGCTTTGAACCGGGGAGAGAAAGAAAAAATTCTTACGATAAAAATTAATGCGCCCGAAGACGAGATCCTGACCTGGCTGAAACGCCAGGTGATCATCCGGAAAAATCCGTATACCACCCCTGTTTTGGAAACTGTGGCAGAGGATAGTTATAAACGGCTGATTGCACCCGCCATAGAACGGGAAATCCGCAATCATCTAACGGAAACGGCGGAGGACGGGGCCATCCGGGTATTCGGAAAGAATCTGGAACAACTGCTTTTACAGCCGCCTATTGTAGGAAAGGTTGTGTTGGGCTGGGATCCGGCTTTTCGCACCGGCTGCAAGCTGGCTGTTGTGGATGAGACGGGAAAAGTACTGGATACTACCGTTATTTACCCTACGGCACCCACCAACGAAGCGAAGATACGGGCGGCAAAAGAAACGTTGAAAAAATTAATCCGGACGTATCATGTGGATTTGATATCCGTGGGAAATGGAACCGCAAGCCGGGAATCGGAACAGATTATTGTGGAGCTTCTGCGGGAAATTCCCCAGAAAGTACAGTATGTCATTACCAATGAGGCCGGCGCATCCGTTTATTCGGCCAGCAAACTGGCGACAGAAGAATTTCCGCAGTTTGATGTTGGACAGCGAAGCGCAGCTTCCATAGCGAGACGGCTGCAGGACCCACTGGCAGAATTGGTCAAGATTGATCCGAAAGCTATTGGAGTGGGGCAATACCAGCATGATATGAATCAGAAGAAGCTGGGAGAAGCCCTGAGCGGTGTGGTGGAAGATAGTGTAAACAAAGTAGGCGTTGACCTGAATACGGCCTCTGCGCCGCTTTTGGGATACATTTCCGGCATTAATAAGACCCTGGCAAAAAATATTGTGGCTTACCGGGAGGCCAACGGCCGTTTCCGTAACCGAAGGGAACTGTTAAAAGTACCGAAACTGGGACCCAAAGCCTACGAACAGTGTGCCGGATTTATGCGGATTCTGGGCGGGGATCAGCCCCTTGATTCCACCAGCGTACATCCGGAAAGCTATGAAGCGGTAGAACGCCTGTTTAAGGCGCAGGGATTTACTGTTCAGGAATATTTTGCAGGCGAACCAAAAATCCTTTTTATCCGGGATTATAAGAAAACAGCCCGGGAATTAGGAATTGGGGAACTGACATTGAAAGATATCATTCAGGAGTTGGGAAAACCGGGCCGTGACCCGCAGGAGGACATGCCAAAGCCCATTTTGCGGTCGGATGTGCTGGAAATGAAAGATTTGAAAGAAGGAATGATTCTGAAAGGAACGGTGCGTAATGTCACCGACTTCGGTGCATTTGTGGATATCGGAGTCCATCAGGATGGACTGGTCCATATTTCCCAATTAAGTGACCACTATATCAAACATCCGCTGGAAGCGGTGCATGTAGGCGATATTGTGGACGTTCGGGTACTGAGCGTGGATGTGTCTAAAAAGCGAATCGCCCTGTCCAGGAAAGGAATGAAATAAGTAAAAGCGCAGTAAACAGTTTTTTATTCCCGCGGGCGCCGACCGAAGCGGAGCGCAGAGCCGCCGCGAGGGTCTAATGCCCCGCTGCTTGCAGCAGGGTTATTGAGTTCCCGGGGGAATTACGCGAAGCAGCGTAAGTTCCCCGGGATTTGCGGCATTTAAAGCAGCGGAATATGGTGTTCTTTTGCCAGTTTTAAGGTTTCTTCTGACCACAAAGAACAATGTACTTCTCCAATGTGGGCTTTTCTCAGATAAAACATACAGATACGGGACTGACCGATACCGCCGCCAATGGTGAAAGGCAACTCGCCATTTAAAATGGCTTTCTGGAAGGCCAGTTCGGCCCGTTCTTCGCAGCCGCAGACAGCCAGCTGATGCCGCAGGGCCGCCTCATCTACACGGATACCCATGGAGGATAATTCCAAAGCGATATCCAAAACCGGATAGTATACGATAATGTCGCCGTTTAATTCCCAATCATCATAGTCCGGCGCGCGTCCATCGTGCTTCTCCTGGGATTTCAGATATTTACCGATTTGCATGATAAAAACGGCGCCTTTTTCTTTTACGATGCGGTATTCCCGGTCCTTTGGTGCCAGATCCGGATACATATCTTCCAGTTCCTGAGAGGTAATAAAGAAAATTTCCCTGGGAAGGATTTCCTCAATATAATCATACTGAATCGCCATATATTTTTCTGTCTTTCTCAGTGCGGAATAGATGGTGCGTACCACCTGTTTTAAGGTATCTAC
>CAYRTA010000052.1:0-13812 GCA_964427045.1 uncultured Hoministercoradaptatus sp.
CGAAGGTCAAAACAAGTGCCAAGACCGAGTTTTCCAAAGGGAGTATCTATGGGATCAAAGATGACATTTCCGGCCACGGTATCCTGCGATTCGCAAAAGGAGAAGGCATCGAAAAGGTAATGTTTGCGATAGCAGGCAGCCTGTCGTCCTGTGGAATCCAGAAGTACCAGTGTGTTATAACATTTATCTGCGCGCAGAGGGATTTGTTCGCTCATGCCAAAGAGACACCATAGGGAATATTTGGTACTGAGACGCCCCATAGCCTGTACAAAGGGACCATTTAACGGCTGCGCTTCTGTCACATAAGCGTGGTCCGGCGCCAGATAGGTGATCATAAAATATTCGGGAAATACAATGAAATTTGCATGCTTCTGGTGAGCTTTTCGCATCATCCGCTCGGCTAACGAAAGATTATTCTGTATGCTGGGTGTGGACCCGCATTGTGCCATGGCTATGGTTGATTGCATAGGGCATACCTCCAGTGGAAAGAATGTCATGTATGATTGCTTTTTTTCTTTATTTATTGTAACTATTCAGCCATCCAGGCCACAGCCCGCCTTTTTCAAAGGCCAGCCGCTGCTAACGCGGCTTATGGCTGTGGCTGAATAGTTACTATTTATTTTACTACGCGGGGAGAAGGATGGCAATTATTTCTAAAGCATGCTATAATTCATTAGGAGAAATTCAGAAGATCAATTAGAAAAATCCAGAAGGTTCATTTTGGACAAACCTGAGAGTTCATTGGGAGGTTAAATTGTATGAAAATTGGTGTTTTGGGAACCGGAAATATCGCCCATGTGGTTACTGCCACTTTGGTGAAAATGGAAGAGATAGAGTGTTATGCAGTGGCGTCAAGAAGTTTGGAAAAGGCAGAGGCATTTGCCGGGAAATATGGTTTTGCCAGAGCCTATGGAAGTTATGAAGAACTGCTGCAGGATCCGCAGGTAGAATTGGTATATGTAGCGACTCCGCATTCGCATCATTTTGAACACATGATGGAATGTATGCGTTATAAAAAGCCGGTTCTGTGTGAGAAGGCATTTACGCTGAATGCCGTACAGGCGGCACAGATTGAAGCATATGCCAGGGAACATCAGGTGTTTGCTGCCGAAGCCATCTGGACCAGATATATGCCCTCACGTGCAATGATTCAGGAAATTTTGGATAGCGGAATGATTGGACAGGCCAGGATGCTGACTGCCAATCTTGTCTATCCGGTCAGTCACAGGAAACGGGTCAGCGATCCGGCGCTGGCTGGCGGCGCACTTTTGGATGTGGGCGTTTATGGTTTGAATTTTGCTTTTATGTTGTTTGGAACGCAAATTGAAAAAGTGGTTTCTTCCGTACGGTTTTTGGAAACGGGGGTAGATGGAATGGAGACCATCACGCTTACTTATAAAGATGGCCGTATGGCAGTCATCACAGCGGGAATCATCGCCCGTTCTGACAGGGCAGGAATTATTTATGGAGAGAAAGGGTATATGGTTGTGGAAAATATTAACAATCCGCAGAGTATTGCCGTTTATGATACGGAGGACAGGCTTTTGAAAAAGGTCGTGGTTCCCGGACAGATCAGCGGCTATGAATATGAATTCCTGGAGTGTGAAAAAGCCATAAAAGATGGACGCATAGAGACCTGGTCGATGCCATTAAAAGAGAGTGTGTTTGTTATGGAATTTATGGATCGGCTGCGTAAAGAATGGGGACTTGTGTATCCCCAGGAAAAAGAGCAATAACAATAAAAGGAAGCAGAATGTATTTAGCACAGTGAAAAACAGAAGGGACTGGACTTATGAAAAAGAATTTTTATTTTCCGTCCTCGGACGGCGTTACGAAAATCCACGGGATTGCCTGGATACCGGAAGGGGAAATCAAGGCGGTATTGCAGCTCACCCACGGCATGATAGAATTTATAGACCGTTATGACCAGTTTGCGCAGTATTTAAATGGCTTTGGTATCTGTGTGATAGGAAATGACCACCTCGGTCACGGGGAATCTGTTGCCGGCGCGGACTGCTATGGATATTTTAAACATCCGGATGGGAATGAGTGCCTGATCAAAGATATGCACCGCCTGCGCAGGATGACGCAGAAGAAATATCAGAATATTCCGTATTTTATGCTGGGACACAGTATGGGTTCTTTTTTAATTCGGAAATATATGATGCTTCACGGTGAAGGACTGGCCGGTGTGATTGTTATGGGAACCGGCAGCCAGCCTCCGGCGGTACTTACCTTCGGTAAGCTGCTTTGCAGGGGTATGGCTCTGGTTAAGGGCTGGAAATACCGCAGTTCGTTCGTAAACGGCCTGGTTTTTTCAAGCAGTAATAAGAAAGTTAAGAAGGCCCGCACACCGCAGGACTGGCTGACCAAGGATGAAGACATCGTAGATATGTACCGGGCCCATAAGTGGTGTACGTTTATTTTTACATTGGACGGATTTTATCAGTTGTTCCGTACAATACAGTTTGTGCAGAATAAAAAGCATATACGGCAGATTCCCAGGGATTTGCCCGTTTTGCTTGTGTCCGGTAAGGAAGATTCGGTAGGAAACTATGGAAAGGGAGTAGAAAGCGTTTATCGCTCTTACCAGGCGGCAGGCATTGCTGATCTTCGCATGAAATTGTATGAAAATGACCGCCATGAGATTCTCAACGAAACTGATCGCGACGTAGTCTACGAAGATTTACGGAAATGGATCGAGGATCATAAGAAATAAAAAACGGGTATCAGAAGGATATGATAAGTGAATGAATATCATAAATAACGGGTATCAGAAGGATATGATAAGCGAATGAATATCATAAATATAGAGGAAATTAGTAAAATATATGGTGATAAAACCATATTTGAAGGAGCTTCTTTTGGCATCCAGGAAGGAGACAAAATTGGTATCGTGGGTATCAATGGCACAGGGAAGTCTACGCTGCTTAAAATGATTGCCGGGCAGGAGGAACCGGATCAGGGACAGATTATCCGGCAAAACCGTCTGCGAATTGCCTATCTGCCCCAGAACCCAGAGTTTCCCAAAGGGGCGACGGTGGCTTCCTATGTTCAGGAACAGGCAGAATCCTGGCAGGTGGAAAGCAATCTGACCCAACTGGGAATCCTGGAATACCAGACGCCGCTGGAACACCTGTCCGGCGGCCAGCGAAGAAAAGTGGCGCTTGCCAGGGTGCTGGCTTCGGATTTTGATGTCTTGCTATTGGATGAGCCTACGAATCATCTGGATGAGCAGATGATTGTCTGGCTGGAGGATTACCTGCGGGAATTCCGGGGGACTTTGCTGATGGTGACCCACGACCGCTATTTTCTGGACCGGGTGTCCAACCGGATTTTGGAGATCAGTCACGGCAGCATGTACAGCTATGACAGCAATTATTCCCGTTTTCTGGAATTGAAAGCACAACGCCAGGAAATGGAATTCGCTTCTGAGCGGAAACGGCAGAGTATTTTGCGCATGGAACTGGAGTGGGCAAAGCGGGGCTGCAGGGCCCGTACGACCAAGCAGAAGGCCCGTCTGGAACGGCTGGAGGAACTAAAAAATGGCACTGGGCCCAGAGAAGACGGACTGGTGGAACTGGATTCCATCGAGACTCGTATGGGCCGAAAAACCATAGAACTGGAACAGGTATCGAAAGCTTTCGGAGAAAAGAAAATCCTAAGCGCGTATTCCTATATCTTTCTGAAAAATCAAAAGGTGGGCATCGTAGGGCCGAATGGCTGTGGAAAATCCACGTTATTGAAGTTGATAAACGGACTGGTGGAACCGGATTGCGGTACCATTTCTGTCGGTGATACCATCCGCATCGGCTATTTCGCCCAGGAAGAGCAGCATATGGATGAAAGGCAGCGGGTCATCGATTATGTGAAAGAAATTGGGGAATACATTACCACGAGGGAAGGGAAAATCAGTGCGTCTCAGATGCTGGAGCGGTTCCTTTTTTCTCCGGATATGCAGTATGCGCCCATTGGTAAGTTATCTGGCGGAGAACGGCGCAGGCTTTATCTGCTGGGTGTGCTGTGTACGAATTGTAATGTGCTGCTTTTGGATGAAGCCAGCAATAATCTGGATATTCCCACACTGACGATTTTGGAGGATTACATCAATTCCTTTCATGGAATTGTGGTGGCCGTATCTCATGACCGCTATTTTCTGGATACGATTGCCGATCGGATTTTGGAATTGGACGGCCGGGGTGGTATCCGCCAGTATGAAGGAGGCTATACGGATTATCAAAGGGCACGTAACTGCGAGCCGCCGAAAATAAACGGGGCCGCCGCCCGGGAGACGAAGGAAAAACCATCCGCGAAGGCCTGGAAAGTACGTCCGGCCAAATTAAAGTTCACTTTTCAGGAGCAGCGGGATTATGAGACCATTGACGATGATATAGCAGCCCTGGAAGAAAAAATTGCGGCCCTGGATGAGGAAATGGAGGCGAATGCCAGTCAATATTCCCGTTTGGCCCGGCTGACCCAGGAAAAAGAAGCGGCAGAGGCAGCCCTGGAAGAAAAAATGGAGCGCTGGGTTTACTTAAATGAACTGGCGGAAAAGATTGCAGCTCAGTCTTAACCTTCATGTGTTTGCATTTTTCACGAAATTTGCATGGAATGAAAAAAACAGTTGCAGACCTATTTTGTTGTTGCTACAATAAAAACGGCAGTAAGATAAAGGGGAATTGTAATTAAAGAGGTTATTTAGATGAAGGATAGAGAACCAAAGAAGACACGGGTGCGGGGGAAAAAGTCAGATTATTATGACTACAACCTTCTTGCTGTCGTGATTCTTCTGATCTGTTTTGGACTGGTTATACTGTATAGTTCCAGTGCCTATGAGGCGCAGCTTACATTTGGCGGCGATGATATGTACTATCTTCGTCATCAGGCGATTATCAGTGCCGGCGCGGTTATCATAGCAGTAATCATCTCCCGGTTTGATTACCATTTGATCATTCCGTTTGCGGGTCTGCTTTATATCGTGTCGTTTGTGCTGATGGCCATGGTGTATTTTACGCCGTTTGGCGTTTCGGCTTATGGTTCCAGACGTTGGCTCAGATTGCTGGGCGTGCAGTTTCAGCCGTCAGAGATTGCCAAGATTGCCGTGATTGTTTATCTGCCCGTGGTAATTATTAAGATGGGCAGGCGGGTGCAGTCTCTGAAAGCCGTGATCTTTTTGTTGATTCTCGGCGGGATACAGGGTGCGGGCGCTTTTATATTGACGGATAACCTGAGCACTGGTGTCATCATCGGCGGGATTGCCGTAGTCATGATCTTTATCGCCCATCCGAAGACGAAACCGTTTGTGATCACGGGTGCAGTGCTGTCGGCTATTGTGATCGGGGCCGTAGCCTATCTGGGCATGACGATGACGACCAGCACGAATTTCCGTATCCGCCGTATTCTGGCCTGGCTCCACCCGGAAGAAAACATGTCCTCCGGCGGTTATCAGGTTATGCAGGCGCTTTATGCCATCGGCAGCGGCGGATTCTTTGGCAAAGGGCTGGGAAACAGTGCCCAGAAGTTGGGGACGATTCCGGAAGCCCAAAACGATATGGTGTTCTCCATTATTTGCGAGGAACTTGGTATTTTCGGCGCAGTACTTATGCTTTTGATGTTCGGATACCTTCTGTACCGGTTAATTGTAATCGCCCAGAATGCGCCCGATCTTTATGGAACGCTGATTGTCAGCGGCATCTTTGTCCATATTGCGCTGCAGGTTATTTTGAATATCTGCGTTGTTACGAAGCTTATGCCAACTACCGGTATTACGCTGCCCTTCATCAGCTATGGAGGTACGTCGATTTTGTTTTTGATGGCGGAGATTGGCGTAGCTTTAGGGGTTTCGCGGAAAATCACATTTAAAAATGAGTCCGCTTAGCAGAATTTCCCAGTAGCTGTTGACAAATACTTTAGGAATCGCTATACTTCCATACATAAAAGACATGTGCTACATTTTTAAAAGGAGACAGATAAGATATGTTAGAGAAAATGAGAAAAATTATTGCCGAACAGTTAAATTGTGAGGAGGAAACAATCGGTTTAGACACTTCCTTTAAAGATGATCTTGGAGCAGATTCTTTGGACTTATTTGAGTTGATTATGGGATTGGAAGAAGAGTACGGAATGGAAATCCCAGCGGAAGAGTTGACTGAGATTGAGACGATCGGTGATGTAATTGAATATCTGAAATCAAAAGGTGTGGAGGAGTAATTCTCCACACTATTTGAGTTGCCAGGCACGTGAGAGGAAACTCTGGCTGAGGTCCCCTTTTGGCGGAAGGTATGGGAAAGAAGGCCGGTATGAAGGTTTGTTTTCCCAATTAAATATAGAAAAGGATGTTTATAATATGAGTAAAGTAAAAACAAGATTTGCGCCCAGCCCTACGGGCAGGATGCATGTGGGAAACCTGAGAACTGCTCTGTATGCGTATTTGATTGCCAAACATGAAGGCGGAAGTTTTATGCTGCGCATCGAAGATACGGACCAGGAGCGTTTTATGGAAGGCGCGCTGGAGATCATCTACCGGACCCTGGCCAGGACTGGTTTGGTACATGATGAAGGTCCGGACAAAGATGGGGGTGTGGGCCCTTATGTGCAGAGCGAGCGTCAGGCCCAGGGCTTGTATTTGAAATATGCGAAGCAATTGATTGCCCAGGGGCAGGCTTACTATTGCTTCTGCGATAAGGAACGTCTGGACAGCCTGAAAACAGAGGTGGTAGAGGGTAAAGAAATCCGTGTTTACGATAAGCACTGTCTTCACTTGTCCCAGGAGGAAATTGAAGCCAATCTGGCAGCAGGAAAACCCTATGTGATCCGCATCAATATGCCAACGGAAGGAACCACTACATTCCATGATGAACTGTACGGAGATATTACCGTAGAAAACAGGGAATTGGATGATATGATTTTGATTAAATCCGACGGATATCCTACCTACAATTTTGCCAATGTTATCGACGATCATCTCATGGGAATTACCCATGTGGTAAGGGGCAGCGAATACCTTTCTTCGGCGCCTAAGTACAACCGTCTGTATGAAGCTTTTGGCTGGGAGGTTCCGAAATATATCCATTGCCCGCTGATTACCAACGAAGAGCATCAGAAACTGTCCAAAAGAAGCGGTCATTCTTCTTATGAGGATTTGATTGATCAGGGCTTTTTGACGGAGGCAGTGGTAAATTTTGTGGCGCTTCTGGGATGGAGTCCGGCTTCTGATGAAGAAATTTTCTCTCTGGAAGAATTGGTAAAGGAATTTGATTATCACAGAATCAGTAAGTCCCCGGCCGTCTTTGATATGGTGAAGCTGCGCTGGATGAACGGCGAATATATGAAGAAGATGGACGATGAGAAGTTTTATGAAATGGCTCTTCCTTATATTCAGGCAGTTATAAGCCGTGATCTGGATTTCCACAAGATCGCGGCCATGGTCAAGACCCGTATTGAGGTTTTCCCGGACATCAAAGACCACATTGACTTCTTTGAAACGATGCCGGAATATGATGTTTCTATGTACCGCCACAAGAAGATGAAGACCACGGAGGAAAGTTCTCTGGTTGTCCTCAATGAGGTGCTTCCGCTTCTTGAGGCCACAGAAGATTACAGCAACGATGCACTCTTTGCCATGCTTTCCGCATATGCGAAGGAACATGGGTATAAAGTGGGATATGTGATGTGGCCGATTCGTACGGCACTTTCCGGCAAACAGATGACGCCGGCAGGGGCGACGGAGATTCTGGAAGTTCTGGGCAAAGAAGAGAGTCTGACCCGTCTCCGCGCGGCAATTTTGAAATTACAGGGTTGATATGATATTTAACGAAGAACAAAAGCGGGCCGTTTCCCATACACAGGGTCCCATGCTGGTGCTGGCAGGGCCGGGAAGCGGCAAAACCGCTGTCATTACTTATCGGACACAAAAGCTAATAGAGAAAGATCATGTGGCTCCTTCATCTATTCTGGTGGTTACCTTTACACGGGCAGCGGCCAGGCAGATGAAGGAACGTTTTTTATATATCAGCGGAATCCAGAAGACCCAGGTGACCTTTGGAACCTTTCATGGCGTTTTCTATGGCATTCTGCGCCACGCCTATGGAATTACCTCCGGCAATATTGCGGGTGAAGATGAAAAATATAAAATTTTGCGGGAAATTCTTTTGCGGTCCTCTGTGGATGTGGAGGATGAAAAAGATCTTCTGGAGTCCTTGTCAAGGGAAATCGCCACGGTGAAAAATGGCCGTATTCCTCTGAACCATTACTATTCCGTAAGCTGCCCGGACGAGGAGTTTCGCCGGATTTATACGGCCTATGAGAAGCAGCTTCACGGACGGCGGCTTCTGGATTTTGACGACATCATGGTATACACCTATCGGCTATTTCAAAAGCATCCGGAAATCCTGTCGGCCTGGCAGAAAAAATTTGCTTATATTATGGTGGATGAATTCCAGGACGTAAACCAGATTCAGTATGATATTCTCCGGCTGCTGGCCCTGCCTGACAACAATCTCTTTCTGGTGGGGGATGATGATCAGTCCATTTACCGGTTTCGGGGGGCCCGGCCGGAAATTATGCTCCACATACCAAAGGATTATCCCCAGTTATCCCAGGTGATTTTGAAGCAGAATTACCGCTGCAGCAGGGAGATCGTTGAGAAATCTCAAAACCTTATCCGGTGGAACGGGGCACGTTTCGATAAGGAACTGCGTACGGATAATGAAAAGGGAAGGCCGCTGGATATCCGCCAGTTTGAAGATGAGAGTGAAGAAGTGACCTGGCTGTTAAGTGAGATTCGCAAAGATTTGGCAGCCGGCTGTCCTTACCGGGAAATCGCCGTGCTCTTTCGGACCAATGTGGAGGCACGTATGACAGTGGAACGGCTGATGGAATATAACCTGCCCTTTACTATGCGGGATGTTTTGCCGAATCTCTATGATCACTGGCTGGCGAAAAATATGGTTTCCTATATGCGGTTAGCCATGGGCAGCCGGGACCGCAGAGATTTCTTCGCCGTGATGAACCGGCCTAACCGGTATTTGTCGAGAGAAGCCTTCTATGAGAAGGAAGTTCCCTTTGAACTGCTTTATCAGTTTTACGAAGAGAAGGAATGGATGTGTGACCGTATTGAGAAATTCGAGCATGATCTGAAAATGATGCATACCATGACTCCCTATGCGGCCATCAATTACATCCGTTTTGCCATCGGGTACGATGAATATCTGAAAGAGTACGCAGATTACCGGAAAATCAAAGTGGAAGAATTGTACGAGATTCTGCAGGAAATTCAGGAAAGCAGCCGCCCCTGTCAGACTTTTGAGGAATGGTTTGCTTACATGGATAGCTACGGCGAGAAGCTCAAGGAGCAGGCGGAAAAGATCAGACAGGATACGGACGGAGTGGTCATATCCACCCTTCACAGTGCCAAGGGTCTGGAATTTACCAATGTCTACCTGATGAATGCCAATGAGGGAAGTATGCCCTATCAAAAAGCGGTTATGACACCGGAGATTGAGGAAGAACGCCGGATGTTTTATGTGGGAATGACCAGAGCGAAGAAAGAACTGCATCTATATGTAGTGAAGGAGCGGTACGGGAAGAAAAAAGAGCCGTCCCGTTTCCTGGAAGAATTATGGGAGGCGCCGAAAATTCATGGAAAGAAACAAGGCGGATAAGAAATCGGAGGATCAGGCGATCTATATCGCCTGGAGAGATATCGAGCTTCGTAAAACGGCCGCAAAAGAGCAGCAAGTTAAGGAGCAGTCTGCCCTGGGGTATGAACTGCTGAGAGAACTTTTGGCTCGTTATTGGCAGATTGATTTGTCGAATGAGACGGAACCGATTGCCAGGCAGAAGCAGGGAAAACCGTATCTGGTTTACCATCCCGAACTTCACTTTTCTATCAGTCACAGCGGCGCACGGGTTATCTGTGCTCTGGGCCAGACAGAGATGGGAATCGATATTCAGCTTATGGAAGAGCGGGATTACCGTAAGGTGGCCAGACGGGTACTGAACGAAGAAGAGTGGCAAAGATATGAGGATTCCGGCTATGAGACAGCGCGGTTTATCGCCGACTGGACCCGGAAGGAAAGCTATCTGAAATACAGGGGCACTGGTATTGCCTGTGACCTGCGCGCGCTTACTTATACCGGGGTACGGCAGATCCGGGTTTTTACAGGGGACGCGTATCAGTGTACCTTATGCGTGCCTTCCGGCTGGCAGGGTACTATATTTCTGAATGGGAAAGCAGACCTTCCCTTGTTCTCTGTGTGATTTTGATGTACGATGCCATTTGCCAATCATAAATGGGAAAAGTTTTCATATAAATAGGGATAAGAGGTGATGCATATGAAGCGGGAGGATGTGACATACCTGTTTCCCAGGCGTATTCGGGAACTGTTGCAGATGGCCCAATGGGAACCGGATGATTTACAAGAGATTCGGTTGAGAGCGGATAAACCCCTGATTCTTTGGATATCGGGAAAAGAGTATTTTCTGACGGAGACCGGGATGCTGACCCATCACCGGGAATTGGCATATGTGGCGGATTACGAAGAAATTCGCGCGACAATGGAATATCTGGCGCAATACTCGTTATATGCTTATGAAGAAGAACTGAGGCAGGGATTTTTGACCATTCCGGGCGGACACCGGGTTGGAGTGGCGGGAAAGGCGGTACTGGATACTCATAAGGTACGCGGCGTTCATCCTGTTTCCTGTATCAATATCCGTTTTTCGCATCAAATTAAGGGCTGTGCTGATCCGGTGCTTCCCTATGTACTGGCGGAAAAGCGGATTTGCCATACCCTGATCATTTCTCCTCCCCGCTGCGGCAAGACCACACTTTTGCGGGATTTGATCCGTCAGATATCCGATGGATTTTCTGGATTTGGAGGCTGTACGGTGGGAGTGGTGGACGAGCGATCGGAACTGGGCGGCAGTTATCAGGGGATTGCGCAAAACGATCTGGGCATCCGGACAGATTTGCTGGACTGTTGTCCCAAGGCGGAAGGGATTATGATGCTGATTCGTTCGATGTCGCCGGAAGTCATTGCAGTGGACGAAATCGGTAATTATGAAGATATCAGCGCCATCGAGGCGACGCTCCATTGCGGCTGCAAGTTACTTGCCACCGTCCATGGAGATTCCATTGACGATATCCAGAAGAAACCGCTTCTGGAACGGCTGATGAAAGAACACGCTTTTGAGCGGTATATTATTTTACAAAAAGGAAAGGATCAGGCAGCTGGCCATGTATCCCAGATATACGACGAGAGGGGAACATTATTGTTTCCGCGTTGGAAAGAGAGGGAGATATGTTAAAGGCAGCGGGGCTGGTCCTTATTTTTTTGGCCTGTCTGGGAACAGGTATAGCCAGAGGACAACGGCTTGGCCAGAGAATCCGGCAGCTTCGGCAGCTTATGAGACTGGCAGAGTTTTTGAAGGGGGAGATTGCCTTTGCCAGAACGACGCTTCCGGATGCGTTTTTACAGATCGCGGGAAAGCTGGAAAGTCCCATGGATGGGTTCTGCCGTCAATTGGCAGGGCAGATGAGAGAGAAAAAAGGAGAAGAATTTTCTGTTTTATTGTGGGAAAGTATGGAAGCTGCGTGGAAAAACACCTGTCTGGAGAAGGAAGATGTGGATGAATTTTATCAGGCGGCCCGTAATCTGGGGTATTTGGATCAGGGGATGCAGATTCATCTGCTGGAGCGGTATCTAAAGGAAATGGAACAGAAATTGGAACTTCTTTGCGGGGCGCTTCCCGGACAGCGAAAGCTTTGCCGGTGTTTGGGACTTTTGGGCGGCGTTTTTCTTGTGATTTTACTGATCTAAAATGGTGATAGAAGGAGAAGACAGGAGTGGAGGTCAGTCTGTTATTTAAAATCGGTGCCGTGGGAATTCTGGTATCCGTACTGAGTCAGGTATTAAAACACAGCGGCAGGGAAGAGCAGGCATTTTTGGCAAGTCTGGCAGGGCTGGTACTGGTTCTTTTCTGGATTTTACCGTATATCAATGAATTATTTGAGACCATCAAAAATTTGTTTGCCCTGTAGGGCAGGGAGGTCTGTATGGAAATTATCCGGGTTGGGCTTTTGGGAGTTACGGGGATTTTGCTCGCGCTTATTGTAAAGGAAATGAAGCCGGCCTATGCCTCCTACATTGTCTGGGCGCTAAGCGCGATGCTGCTGTTTTATTCGGTGGAGAAGGCGGCAGGTCTTTTGACGGCGATTAAGGGGCTTGGCGAGTGGGTTCCTATGGAGACAGCCTATCTTACGATCCTTTTAAAAATGCTGGGTATTACCTGCGTAGGACAGTTTTCCGCGGCCCTATGTAAAGATGCGGGCTACAGTTCTGTGGCCGGACAAATCGAATTATTCGGGCGTCTATCCATTTTGGCGCTCAGTATGCCGGTGGTGACGGCTCTATTGGAGACCATTCATGAATTTTTGGGATAAATTCAGCCATAAACGCTTATCGCGGATTGGCAAATCCTTTTGGAACCAAAGACTTTTTAAGGCAATGGGGGTCTTTTTTGTCTTTGTGTTTGGCGTTTTGCCGGTTCCCGTCATGGCCCGGACAGAGGCAGAAGAAAGCCCTTCCTTACTGGAATCGGAAATCCTTTCCCAGCTTCAGGAGGACATGGATTTCAAGGAAGCCGATGAGGCCATCTCACAACTTCTGGGAGATCAATATTCCATAGAAGATATGATACAGGCCCTGCTTCGTGGGGAAAACCCATTTCCTCAAAATTCCGGGTCATGGATAAAAAATCTGCTGCTGGAGGGATTAGGGATTCAAAAAGATACCATTATGCATGTGACCATGCTGGTGATATTGGCTGCTGTTTTGTCCAACCTCTCCGCCTTGTTTGCGGACAAACAGATTGGCGATGCGGCGTTTTACATGGTGTATCTGTTCCTGATGGCCTTGCTTTTGGGGACGTTTGACATTTTCAGCGGGGAAGTGGAGACGCTGCTGGAAGACTTAAGTTCCTTTATGCGTGCCCTTCTTCCTTCCTTCTATCTGGCGATGGCGGCCAGCGGCGAGGTGACGATGGCCGGCGTCTTTTATCAGGTCATTTTGGGACTGATATGGATGGTGGAATCCTGTCTGTTAAAATATCTGCTCCCCTGTATCCGGCTGTACTTCCTCATTGCCATGGTCAACGGACTGACAAAGGAAAAGCTGCTGTCCCGGTTTTCTACCCTGCTTGAGAAAGGGGTGGGCTGGTGTCTTAATGGAGCCACCGCGGTGTTTCTGGGAATATCACTGATTCAACGGCTGGTTGCGCCGGCGGTCGATGCGCTGAAGCAAACGGTGACAGAGAAAACGGCGGAATTGATTCCCGGCATTGGGAATATATTTGGCGGTGTTACGGATGTGGTAATCAGTACGGCGCTGCTTGTGAAAAACTGTCTGGGCGCCGCGGCCGTGATTTTGCTCTTCTTCGCAGGTGTTGTACCCATTTTGCGGCTGTTTCTGGCCTCTGCCATCTATCAGTTACTGGCAGCCATTATCCAGCCGGTGACAGACGACCGTATGACCGGTTGTATTCATCATATGGGGGAAAGTCTTATGCTTCTGGTCCGGCTTAGCGTCACGGTAGAAATCCTGTTTTTGCTGACGGTTCTGATTCTGGTGGGAAGTCTTAACTGAGGTTCGGGGATTTCATCAGGCAGAAACTACATTTTGTTAAGAACTTGATCGGATGGGAAGTTTCAGAGTCAAATGGGCGGAGAAAGGAAGGGCGGCGGATGGGAACAGTACTTTCACAATGGATACAAAATCTGGTATATTATTTCATTTTCCTTTCCGTGATTCT
>CAYRTA010000053.1:0-3886 GCA_964427045.1 uncultured Hoministercoradaptatus sp.
GAGCGGACTCTTCGTCAGGTGGCCGCGTTAGGGCCCGAACATCTGTCGGCTTATAGTTTGATAATAGAGGAAGGGACGCCCTTTGCCCGGATGGCGGATCGTCTGGATTTGCCGGACGAGGAGACGGAGAGGGCTATGTATGAAACTACGCATCGGATTTTAAAAACATATGGCTACGAGCAATACGAGATTTCCAATTATGCGAAACCGGGATTTGCCTGCCGCCATAATCTGGGATACTGGACAGGTGTGGATTATTTGGGACTGGGACTTGGCAGCGCTTCTTTGCTGGATCATTGCCGCTTTTCCAATACATCGGATTTTTCCGCGTACCTGTCCGCCTGCGGCCAGCCTGCGAAATTGCGGAAAGATTGGGAATCCCTGGATGCGGCGGCCCAGATGGAAGAGTTCATGATCCTGGGGCTTCGTCTTATGAAAGGGGTATCCTTTGGGGAATTTCAGCGTCGGTTTGGAGTATCCATGGAGACCGTGTACGGTGAGACGATCCGTAAATATACGGACATGGGATTTCTGGAGCAAACGCCGGATCATCTGCGTTTTACCAGAGCGGGAATCAGTGTCAGTAATCCGATTCTGGCAGAATTTCTGATTTCATAAAATGCGGCGCAGGATGGAACTATAGCAGCGGCTGGCCTTTGAAAAAGGCGGGCTGTAACCTGGATGGCTGAATAGTTAATAGTTAATATTATAAGAAATAACGAAGGATAGCCTTGACAAGAACGTATGTTTGGGTTATGGTAGTAGGGTGTTAAAATGATTTTTACTTGGAAAGGAAAAAAATCAGTATGCCAGTATACAAAACAGGAAAAGAGTATATTAAGATTCGCGGTGCCTGCGAAAATAATCTGAAAAATCTGAATGTGGATATTCCGAGGAATGAATTGGTAGTATTAACGGGGCTTTCCGGCTCCGGTAAAAGCTCTCTGGCCTTCGATACGATCTATGCGGAAGGCCAGAGACGATATATGGAAAGTCTTTCATCTTATGCGAGACAGTTTTTGGGACAGATGGAGAAGCCCAATGTGGAGAGTATCGAGGGATTGTCCCCGGCGATTTCCATTGATCAGAAATCCACCAACCGGAATCCCCGGTCTACGGTGGGAACCGTAACGGAAATTTATGATTATTTCCGTCTTTTATATGCCCGTGTGGGAATTCCCCATTGTCCGAAGTGCGGTAAAGTCATCTCCCGGCAGTCGGTGGACCAGATGGTGGATCAGATCATGGAGCTGCCGGAACGGACCAGGATCCAGCTTCTGGCACCGGTGGTCAGGGGCCGTAAGGGTCGCCATGAGAAGGTGCTGGAACAGGCGAAAAAGAGCGGCTATGTGCGGGTTCATATTGATGGAAATATGTATGAACTGTCCGAAGAAATCAAGCTGGATAAAAATATTAAGCATACCATCGCCATCGTCGTAGACCGGCTGATGGTGAAAACGGGTATTGAAAAACGCCTGACAGATTCCATCGAGACCGTATTAAATTTGACGGACGGTCTGGTGGTAGTGGATACCATGGATGGGAATTATCTGAATTTCAGCCAGAGTTTTTCCTGCCCGGACTGTGGAATCAGTGTGGATGAGATTGAACCGCGCAGTTTTTCTTTCAATAATCCTTTTGGCGCCTGTCCCCATTGCCTGGGACTGGGCTATAAGATGGAATTTGACGAGCGCCTGATGATTCCAGATCCCTCTCTTTCCATTAATCAGGGGGCCATTGTCGTACTGGGCTGGCAGTCCTGTCAGTCGCCGGGAAGCTTTACCAATGCTATCCTGCAGGCTTTGTGTAAGGAATATCATTTTGATCTGGATACGCCATTTGAAGATTATCCGAAGGAAATTCATGATATCCTGATTCACGGGACGAATGGTCATGAAGTGAAAGTTTATTATAAAGGTCAGCGGGGAGAAGGGATTTATGATGTGGCATTCGACGGTCTGATTCGCAATGTGGAGCGCCGTTACCGGGAGACTGGTGCGGAATCCACGAAGCAGGAATTTGAGACGTATATGCAGATTACACCGTGTAAAGCCTGCCGCGGACAGCGTCTGAAACCGGAGGCATTGGCGGTGACTGTCGGGGATAAAAACATTCATGAGATTACCTGCCTGTCTGTCGGTGACCTGGCCCATTTTATGGAACATCTGGATTTGACGCAAACTCAGCATATGATCGGAGATCAGATTTTGAAGGAAATCCGGGCACGTTTGAAATTTTTGGTGGATGTGGGCCTGGAATATCTTACTTTGGCCCGGGCGACGGCCAGTCTGTCCGGCGGTGAGGCCCAGCGGATCCGCCTGGCCACCCAGATTGGTTCCGGTCTGGTGGGCGTGGCCTACATTTTGGATGAACCAAGCATCGGCCTGCATCAGAGAGATAATGATAAGCTGCTTCGCACGCTTTGCCGTCTGCGTGATCTGGGAAATACGCTGATCGTTGTGGAACATGATGAGGATACCATGCGGGCGGCAGACTGTGTGGTGGATATCGGTCCGGGCGCCGGAGAACACGGCGGCGAACTGGTGGCCATCGGAACGGCGGAAGATATCATGAATACGGAGAATTCCATAACCGGTGATTATCTGAGCGGGCGGAAAAAGATTCCGGTTCCGGCTGTACGCAGACAGCCTGCCGGATGGCTGACGGTCAGAGGGGCCAGACAGAATAATCTGAAAAACATCGACGTGAAGTTTCCGCTGGGTGTTATGACCTGTGTGACCGGTGTATCCGGCTCGGGTAAGAGTTCTCTTGTCAATGAGATTCTCTATAAAGCACTGGCAAAGAAGTTAAACCGGGCCCGCACGATTCCCGGTACCCACAGGCGAATCGAAGGCGTGGAACAATTAGATAAAGTAATTAATATCGATCAGTCACCCATCGGAAGAACGCCCAGGTCCAATCCGGCTACCTATACCGGTGTATTTGATTTGATCCGTGATTTATTTGCCTCCACCTCCGATGCCAAGGCCCGGGGTTATAAAAAAGGCAGATTCAGTTTTAATGTGAAGGGCGGCCGCTGCGAAGCCTGCTGCGGTGATGGTATCATTAAGATTGAGATGCACTTTTTGCCGGATGTTTATGTTCCCTGCGAAGTTTGTCAGGGAAAACGTTATAATCGGGAGACATTGGAGGTAAAATATAAAGGGAAGAGCATCTATGATGTGTTGGATATGACCGTGGAAGAAGCATTGAAGTTTTTCGAGCACGTACCATCTATCAGCCGTAAGATACAAACCCTTTATGATGTGGGATTGTCCTACATTCGCCTGGGACAGCCAGCAACCACCCTGTCGGGAGGCGAGGCCCAGCGTGTCAAACTGGCCACAGAACTTTCCCGTAAGAGTACCGGAAGAACTATCTATATTCTGGATGAGCCAACTACCGGTCTTCACTTTGCAGATGTCCATAAGCTGGTGGAAATCCTTCAGAGGTTATCTGAGGGCGGTAATACGGTGGTAGTTATTGAGCACAATCTGGACGTCATTAAGACGGCAGACTACATTATTGATATCGGGCCTGAGGGCGGAGACCGCGGCGGTACCGTCATTGCGGAGGGAACGCCGGAAAAAGTCGCCCAAAACCCCATATCCTATACGGGAAAGTATGTCGAAAAATACCTTTAAAAAGTGCTTTCCTTTTATTACCAATCCCGGTATAATGTGAACGTATAACAACGAACGCGCGTCCGAAAGGGAACGCCGCCGCTGCTAGCAGCGGAAGGCGAGACCGAGGACGCATGTGAGTGAAACGAACAGCGAAAAGCCAAAGGCTTTGAGCAGGCGTTCGTTGAAAAAAGCGCGCGTCCGAAAGGGAAGGCGAGACCGAGGACGCATGTGAGTGAAACGAACAGCGAAAAGCCAAAGGC
>CAYRTA010000053.1:3986-13526 GCA_964427045.1 uncultured Hoministercoradaptatus sp.
GTGAAACGAACAGCGAAAAGCCAAAGGCTTTGAGCAGGCGTTCGTTGAAAAAAGCTGCAAGAATTGTTTTTTTGATTATGAAAGGGGATTATTATGGCATCTGCTGACATCGGGATTGATCTGGGTACTTCCAGCATTCTGGTATATACGAAGGGTAAAGGTCTGGTTCTGAAAGAGCCTTCCGTAGTTGCTTATGATAAAGACGAGGACAAGGTGAAGGCCATCGGCGAGGAAGCCCGCCAGATGATTGGCCGGACACCGGGTAACATTATGGCAATTCGTCCTCTGAGGCAGGGCGTGATTTCTGATTATACGATTACCGAAAAGATGCTGAAGCATTTTATTCAGAAAGCCATGGGCCGGCGGTCATTCCGTAAGCCCCGTATCAGTATTTGTGTCCCCAGCGGTGTTACCGAGGTGGAACGCAAAGCCGTGGAGGAAGCCACGTATCAGGCGGGCGCCCGTGAAGTGTTTATTATAGAAGAACCCATTGCTGCCGCTATCGGGGCTGGTATTGATATTACCAAGCCTTTTGGTAACCTGATTGTGGACATTGGCGGCGGAACAACGGATATAGCCGTGATTTCTCTGGGTGGTATTGTTGTATCGGATTCGATTAAGATTGCAGGCAACGACTTTGATGAGGCCATTATCCGTCACGTGCGCAAAAATCACAATTTATTTATCGGAGAGCAGACGGCGGAGGCAGTGAAAATCAAGATCGGTACGGCTTGTCACAGACCGCAGACGGTCACCATGGAAGTGAAGGGAAGGAACGTCATTACCGGTCTGCCAAAGACGATTACACTGACTTCGGATGAGGTACGGGAGGCATTGTCTGAGGCTACGGGACAGATTGTGGAAGCCGTCCATGGTGTGTTGGAGAAAACGCCGCCGGAGCTGGCCGCAGATATTGTAGAACGGGGAATTGTCCTTACGGGCGGCGGGGCGCTTTTGGATGGCCTGGAAGAAATTATATCCGAACGGACTGGCATCAATGTTATGACTGCGGAAAATCCAGCTTGCGTAGTGGCGGAAGGAACCGGGCAGTACGCGGACATAATGGCGAAGCTGAATCGTTAATGAAATTCATATATAGGAGAACTATATGAAGAATACGGTCGAAGGATATGTGGAAAGCATTATTTTTCGGAATGAAGACAATGGTTATACGGTTCTGAACCTGATGACAGATGGTTCGGAACTGACCTGTGTAGGAATCTTTGAATATGTAGGTGAAGGTGAACTTCTGGAACTGACAGGCACTTACGTGGAACATGCCACATATGGGCAGCAGTTTAAAGTGGAATCCTATGAGACGAAGATTCCGGAAGATACTATCGCTATAGAAAGATATCTCGGCTCCGGCGCCATCAAAGGTGTGGGAGCCGCTTTGGCTGCAAGAATAGTCCGGCGGTTTGGCAAAGACACCATGCGCATATTGGATGAGGAACCGGAACGTCTGGCCGAGGTTAAAGGAATCAGCGACCGGATGGCGAGAGAAATCGCGGAACAGGTGGCGGAAAAATCCGAGATGAGAAGTGCCATGATGTTCTTGCAGCAGTACGGAATATCCATTGCCCTGGGGGTAAAAATTTATGCCCATTATGGAAGCCGTATCTATACGGTGTTAAAAGAAAATCCCTACCAGTTGGCGGAGGATGTACAGGGAATTGGCTTTCGGATTGCCGATGAAATCGCCGGGCGGATCGGAATTCACACGGACTCCGATTACCGGATACGCAGCGGCTTGTTGTATGTATTATCGCTGGCTGCGGCAGAAGGGCATGTATTTCTTCCGAAGCCGGTACTTTTGGCGCGGGCGGCCGAGTTGTTAGGTGTGGATGCTTGTTACATGGAAAAGCATGTGCTGGATTTGGCGATGGAGCGTAAAATAGTGATCAAAGAATTTGCTGTTCCCGCCGCGGGAGGCCAGCCGCAGGAAACGCAGCAGATGATCTATGCCAGCCAGTTTTATTATCTGGAATTGGATACGGCCAGGAGGCTTTATGAACTGAATATTCATCAGGAAGAAGCGGAAGAGAACATTAGCAAAAGGCTGGATTTTATTGAGAAGAAAAATCATTTGGAACTGGATGAGAAGCAGCGGAGGGCCGTCATTGAGGCGGTGAAATGCGGGGTACTGGTTATTACCGGAGGTCCGGGTACTGGCAAGACCACCACAATCAACGCAATTATCCAGTTTTTCGAGTTAGAAGGTCTGGAAATTCGCCTGGCGGCGCCTACGGGACGGGCGGCCAAGCGGATGACAGAGGCCACCGGGTATGAAGCTTCCACCATTCACCGGCTTTTGGAATTGTCGGGTCTGATGGAGGACTCTTCTGCGGCGGTGCATTTTGAGAAGAATGAGGAAAATCCTCTGGAAGCGGATGTGATCATTATTGATGAAATGTCTATGGTTGATATTTCTCTGATGCATGCGCTGCTTGCGGCAATCGTTCCCGGTACCCGCCTGATTTTAGTGGGTGATGTGAATCAGCTGCCAAGTGTGGGACCTGGAAATGTTCTAAAGGATATTATCGAGTCCCATGCTTTTCAGGTGGTCACGCTGAATAAAATTTTTCGCCAGGCAGGGGAAAGTGATATTGTCGTCAATGCCCATAAGATCAATGCCGGTGAAGAGGTCAGCATAAACAATCAAAGCAGGGATTTCTTCTTCCTGAAACGCTATGATGCGGATGTGATCGTAGCGGGACTGGTTTATCTGGTTCAGAAGAAACTGCCGCCTTATGTGAAAGCCAGGCCCCAGGATATTCAGGTTTTGACGCCTATGAGAAAAGGTCTTTTGGGTGTAGAACGTTTAAATGAAGTGCTGCAGAAGTATCTGAATCCTCCTGCGAAAGATAAGCGGGAGCGGGAGCATGGCGGCGGTCTGTTTCGAGAAGGCGATAAGGTAATGCAAATTCGCAATAATTACCAGATTGAATGGGAAATCCGAGGCAAATACGGCATTCCCGTGGAAAAAGGCGTGGGCGTGTTTAACGGAGATATGGGCGTTATTTCGGAGATTAATACCTTTGCGGAGACGATGACGGTCATTTTTGAGGAGAGCCGTTATGTAGAGTATTCTTTTAAGCAGCTGGAAGAACTGGAACTGGCCTATGCGGTTACGATACACAAATCCCAGGGAAGCGAATATCCGGCGGTGGTGATTCCGCTGTTGGGGGGCCCTCGTATGCTTCTAAGCAGAAATCTGCTGTATACTGCGGTAACCCGTGCACGAAAATGTGTTACCATAGTGGGCAGCGAGATCACGTTCAGGGAAATGATACATAATAAGCAGGAGCGTACCCGTTACAGCAGTTTGCGGGAACGTATCGAGGAGATGAGTGAAGCAAAACTATGATGAAATGGATAACCATACTTATGGCACGTCTGCTGGACTGGCTTTATCCGCCCAGATGTGCCCTCTGTGATACACTTCTTAAATCCGGAGAAAAGTATTTATGCGCAAACTGCCGCCATCGAATGCCTGTTCCGATTGAGGAACCTTACTGTAAGCATTGCGGCAAACCCCTGTTGGGGCCGGGAGCTTACGCTAGGGTTTATTGCCAGGATTGCGGGCGCTTTCCCTTTGCCTATGAGGAAGGAAGAGGCTTGTTTCTCTATCAGGGAGAATTGAAACAATCCGTGCTGCGGTTTAAATCCGGCGGGCGAAAAGAATACGGCGGCTTTCTGGGAAAACTGATGTGCGTCTATGGCGCGGCTTATATTCAGCGGATTCGGCCGGAAGTTTTGATACCGGTTCCCATTCACGTAAGCCGCCGCTGCCGCCGGGGATACAATCAGGCCGAACTTCTGGCGGCATTCCTTGGCGATACGTTTCATATACCTGTCCGCACCGATCTGGTGCAGCGAAAAAAATCCACAAAAGCACAGAAAGAATTAAATAGAAAAGACCGGCGGGCAAATCTCAGCCATGCATTTACGATTACTGGCGAGGCCGGCCGCTACAACCGTGTAATGATTATTGATGATATCTATACAACCGGAAGTACGATCCAGGCAATGGCGGAAAATTTGAAAGCAAAGGGTGTGAAAGAGGTTTATTTTCTCACCTTGTGCATCGGTGAGGGATTATAGTAAGATGTAACAAAAAAGCGCTTTCATTAGCATGGAAGATATGGTACAATAAACTATGTATGAGTAGGCGCATTCTCCGAATAGAATGCAAAAAAGGATGATTATTGGCAGGTGACAGTATGTTAAATGAAAAGAAAATACGTCTGATGACGGAGTTGGCCCGCTATGAGGAAGTCCAGGGAAAAACAGACCGGAGAATATACAAATATTATCGCAGTGATTATATCGGTCTTGCCCTGTTTCGGAATTTCTTTGTTGCAAGCATCGGCTATGTACTGGTCCTGATTATGATTGCGGCATATTTTTCCGAATATCTTTTGGAAAATGTCCACAAGATGAACTTGTTATTAGTGGCTATTTTTGTGATTGCAGGATATATCATTACCATTGCGGTCTATTCGGCGGTCACCTATGCAGTATATTCTGTAAAATATACACGCGCCCAATATAGTATGAAAGCCTATGACCGGGCACTGGCGGATCTGGAAATGTTCTATGGTCCCGTGCAGCCTCAGAAGAAAAATAATCATGGCAGGAGGAAGGGTTCATGACCTCATTGGTATCGATAAAAGAAAAATTAAAGGGCATCTATGCAGAGTATGGGCTTTACATTGTGCCTGTTTTAAAGTTTTTGCTTGCTTTTGCAGTATTCCAGGGAATTAACCATACATTGCCTTATATGGAGGCCCTGAGCAATATATTTTTGCTTCTCGTATTGGCTCTGATTTGTTCGATCATGCCCATGGGGACAATGTTTTTCTTTGGAATGGTTTTGATTGTGGGTCAATGCTACGGTGTTGGACTTGAGGTGGCAGGATTTGCCCTGGTTATGCTGCTTGCCATGTTAATTTTGTATATTCGCTTTGCACCGGAAGATGTGACGGTGTTAGTGCTGACTCCGCTGGCTTTTATGCTGCATATCCCCTGTGCCGTACCGTTGGGCTATGGTTTAAAACGATCGCCAAGCGCTTGTGTGTCTGCGGTCTGCGGTGTGATTGTGTATTATTTTATGCGGCAGGTCAACCTTTTGGCTGAAAATCTGGAAGGCGCGGAAGAAAAGAATATTGCGGAAAATTTGAAAATATTACTTGACGGACTGCTGAAAAACCGGGAGATGTTGATGCAGATAGTTGCTTTTGCAGCCGTATTGATTTTGGTTCATGCGATTCGCCGGGTTTCTGTGAATTATGCAAGACAGATAGCTATTTTATCCGGTACGGCCGCCTATCTTATTATCCTTTTGGCGGGCGGCGCCCTGAAGGACAGTAGTATGAGTATCGGTGCCCTGCTTGCAGGAACGATTTTCTCTTTGCTTATTACAGAAGTTTTGGAGTTTTTCTGGTATCATGTGGATTATACCAGAACAGAGTATCTGCAATACGAGGATGATGAGTATTATTATTATGTGAAGGCAGTACCGAAAGTCGTTGGCATAAAGACACAGGAGAAAAGACCTGAGCCGTCCGTGAATCCTGTTCAGGCACAAAGGGCTGTCCAGCCGATACAAAATCAGAGACCGCCGATGTCCCGGCAAAGCGCTGTCTCCCAGCAGACCGCCGTATTTCAGGAAACAAAGGTGTCACAAGATACCATGGTATATGCCGGCGGCAATGGCGGTACAGAGCTGCCGGAAAATATGGATATTTCCGCAGAGACTCCGGACAACTTTCAGACAGAAGAAGTTGATTATGAGTCCAAGCTGGAGGAATCCTTAAAAGAATTATAAGAAATAGAACATCGATAAATCAAATAAGATAACTATAATCAATAGAATAACACAGAAAGTCAAAATATGTTGATAGAGGAGGGAGTGAAAGCGTGAATAGAATTGTTTCGTATATTAAATATCAATTCATGAAGTTTTCATTGCCCGTATCTGTAGGGTGGATCGATATTATCCAGATTCTGTTAATTGCGGTGGCAGTTTATTATCTTATCGGATGGATCCGCCATACGCGTGCTTATACCTTGTTAAAGGGAATTATTTTCATTTTGGCATTCTGGCTTTTGGCAGAGATTTTGCATATGGATGCCATTCTCTGGATTTTCCGTCAGGTTGGTATTGTGTTGATCACCGGTATGATTGTTGTGTTTCAGCCGGAACTTCGCCGTGCATTGGAGCAGTTAGGAGAAAAGAAAATTTTATCGAATATATTGCCCTTTGATGCCGGACGTGCCGGAGATGAACGAATCAGCGACCATACAATTGGGGAATTGATTCATGCGGTCTTTGCCATGGGCGAAGTTAAGACGGGCGCGTTAATTGTAGTGGAGCAAAATATACAGTTAAAAGAATACGAGAAGACGGGGATTTCCATGGATTCTATGATTAGCAGTCAGTTGCTGATCAATATTTTTGAACACAATACGCCGCTTCATGATGGCGCCGTGATCATCCGTGATAATCGAATTGTAGCTGCGACCTGTTATTTGCCATTATCGGATAATCTGGAACTCAATAAGAGTCTGGGAACAAGACACAGAGCCGGTGTGGGAATCAGTGAAGTCAGTGATGCGCTGACGATTATTGTGTCAGAAGAAACCGGTAAGATTTCTTACACGCAGGGCGGAGAGATTCATACGGGTGTTACGCCAGGCGTGCTTCGCGAGGAATTGACGAAAATAAAACTGAAGTCTGCCCCGAAGGAGGATACGGGGAAATTCAGATTATGGAAGGGATTGGGAAGACGTGAAGAAAAAACTGACAAATAATCTGTCTCTCAAAATCGTTTCTGTGCTGGTAGCAGTTGTCATTTGGCTGGCGATATCAAGTGCCAATGATCCGGTACAGACAAAAGCATATACGGTAAAGATCAATGTGACGAATGCGGAATATATCTATGATGCAGGTAAGACATATAGAATTGACGATGAAGACCAGCAGGTTACTGTTTATGTGACTGCGAAACAATCCATATTAAACCGGAACACGGATTTGACGGCTACGGCAGATTTGACACAGATTGTAAATATGGAATCAGATCCGGCTTATGTGCCGATACAGATTGCATCCATACCTGGTGTTTCGATGGAAAATGTTTCGGTATTTCCCAAAACAGTTCCGGTATCCATCGAGGATGTGAAAACGAAGGAATATGTTATTACCGTAACCAGTCAGGGGGATCCGGAAAGCGGCTATGTGGTCGGCGAGTGCATTCCATCTCAGGAGAAGGTAACGATCCGCGGGCCGGAATCTATCATTGACAAAATTAAGAATGTGGTGGCCTATGTGGATGTTACGGCCATGTCCCATAATTATCAGAAGGAGACGGCATTGACGATCTTTGATCTGAATGGGGATGCGCTGTCAGAGGAATCCATGTCCTATCTGGAATACCTGGATTTGGAAACAGAACGCACCATTGATGTGGATGTGGAATTGTGGGAAGTTGCGGATGATGTCAGCCTGAAAGCAAATTACAGTGGTTCGCCTGCTTTCGGTTATCAGGTAGATAAAGTAACGATGAATCCGGAGACGATTAGTGTGGCCGGAAGCGAAGAGGCATTAAAAGCGCTGGAGGATAATAACTGGACAGTAGAGATTCCGGGTGAACTGGTGAATGTGGACGGTGTGTCCGAGGATCTGGAAGTATCTGTGAAGCTAAGTTCCATTCTAAAAGAAGAGGACGGTTATAAAATTCCGGACAGCGCGACACAGTCTGTTATCGTGAAAATAGCCATTCTGCCTTATGGAAGCAAAGAATTTGAAGTAGGGACGGATGATGTGACAACCTATGGTTTGCCTGATAAGCTGCGCCTTACGTATAACCAGGACCAGATTACAGTGCGTGTCAAGGGATCTGATGCGGACATGGAAGTTCTGCAGGCAAGTGACATTAAGCTATCGATTGATCTGACGGATAAGGAAGCCGGAGAATATGTCATTCCGGTTACCGTTGTATTACCGGATGGATATGAACAGGTAGATAGCGTATTTGTGACAATACAATTGATAAAGACGGAGCGAGATTCGTCGGAATAGAGGAAGATTATGGTTAAACAAAAGGTAAAAATTACAAATGCCACCGGACTGCATATGCGTCCGGCAGGAGAACTCAGCAAGAAGGCCAGCTTGTTTGATTCTCATATTGTGTTCAATTTTGAGGGTGGAGAATACAATGCAAAGAGTGTTTTGAGTATTCTGGGCGCCTGTGTAAAAACAGATGATGAAATTGAATTGATCTGCGATGGTCCAGATGAAAATGAGGCTTTGGCGTATCTGGTGAAAATGATTGAAACCAGATTCGGTGAATAATGCAGACATGGAAATGAAATGTAAATATGCGAAAAAGTGCGGCGGCTGTCAGTACCAGGGGGTACCTTATGAAAGGCAGCTTATGCTGAAAGAAAAAGAAATTAGGAAGCTGATGGCTCCCTATGGGAAACCATTGCCAATTTTAGGTATGCAGGAGCCGTGGCATTACCGGAATAAAGTACATGCAGTGTTGAAACATCAGCGTGATGGCAGCGTTGCGGCCGGTATTTATGAAGAAGGAAGTCATAAAGTGGTGCCTGTGGAGGCATGCCAGATTGAGAATGAAAAGGCAGATCAGGTGATTCAGACCATCCGGCGCCTGGCTGTCTCCTTTAAGATTCGAATTTATAATGAAGATACAGGGTACGGGCTGCTGCGTCACGTTTTGATACGGACCGGACACAAAACAGGTCAGATATTAGTGGTTTTGGTGGCTGCATCCCCTATTTTTCCTTCCAAGAATCATTTTGTGAAGGCGCTGCGAGAGGAACATCCGGATATTACCAGCATTGTATTAAATATCAATGACAAGGCGACCAGTATGGTATTGGGTGAGCGGAATATTATTTTGTATGGCCGCGGTTATATTGAAGATACTTTGTGTGGCTGCCGGTTTAAAATTTCTCCCAATTCTTTTTATCAGGTGAATACGGTACAGACAGAGGTTCTATATGGAAAAGCCATTGAGTTGGCTGCCTTAAAAGGGACGGAGCGGGTAATTGATGCCTACTGCGGAATCGGAACCATTGGAATCATTATGGCTGCCCGTGCCAAAGAGGTAATTGGCGTAGAGTCTAATCGGGCCGCCGTGAAAGATGCCATTGAAAATGCAAAGACAAACCAGGTGAAAAATATACGTTTTTACCAGTTGGATGCGGGAAAATTTCTGACCCAAATGGCTGCTCACAAAGAACGGGCAGACGTAGTCCTGATGGATCCGCCGCACGCTGGCAGTGACGAGGCTTTCCTTTCTTCCGTAGTCCGTATGAAGCCGTCACGGGTGGTGTACATCTCCTGTAACCCGGTGACACAGGTAAGGGACCTGGCTTATCTGACCAAACATGGCTATCAGGTACATACTATCCAGCCGCTAGACCTCTTCCCTTTCACCAGCCATGTTGAGACCGTATGTTCCTTAGTTCTGAGAAAACCGGTTACACATATCAACATTGATGTGGATG
>CAYRTA010000054.1:0-13491 GCA_964427045.1 uncultured Hoministercoradaptatus sp.
GTGTCCTCATATTTGAAACGACAGGGCTGCCAGGTATTTTCCTGTGAACGGGGAAAAGAGGCATTGGAAATATTCGACAGAGAATCCATTACGTTTGTGATTTTGGATTTGATGCTGCCCGATATCAGCGGGGAAGAAATTTGTCAGATTTTGCGGAAAAAATCGAGCGTGCCGATTTTGATGCTGACGGCCAAATCTCAGGAGGCGGATATGTTGTACGGATTGCAGATCGGGGCAGATGATTATATGATGAAACCCTTTAGTCTGAAAGTATTATATGCCCGTATGCAGGTGATTTTGCGGCGCGCCGGGCAGGATGCCTATGCGCTGGCAGATACCTATTCCTGGAACCAGGGAGATTTGCGGGTGAATTTTTCCCAGCGTCAAGTGCTCAAGCAGGGGAAAGAAGTTAAACTGACAAGCAGTGAGTGGAAGATTCTGACGGCATTGATTCGCTATCCGCAGAAGGCCTACACACGGGACGAATTACTTGATTTGGTATTTGGCACCGATTTTGACGGATATGACCGGGTAATTGATACGCATATTAAGAATTTGCGCCATAAAGTGGAAACCGATTCCAGAAATCCGATTTACATAAAAACGGTGCATGGATTGGGATATCGTTTTGGAGGGGAGCAAAAATGAAGCGTTATAGTATGAGAACGGCGATTGCTCTGGAAAATGCCTTGCTCGTTTGCCTGGTCATTGGCCTTGTGGGAATTCTGTCGAATGTACTGATCAGCCGTCAGTTTGAAAATTATGTAATAGATCAGCAAAAGACCAGGGCGGAAGAATTGACCCGACATCTGGCAACCCAATATAATGCTGAAACGGATCAATGGAATTTGGAATTTATTCACGGCATGAGCATGTATGCTTTGTCAGAGGGCTATATGATCCGCTTGAGTAATATGGAAGGTCAGGTATTGTGGGATGCCCAGGATCATGATATGACGATGTGCAACCAAATGATGCAGGATATTATGGAACGGATGGAAAGTGAACGGCCGGATTTGGAAGGCGAGTTTGTGACGACCAGATATCCGCTGATGCAAAGCGATGACCAGGTCGGTTATCTGGATGTCAGTTATTATAGTCCGTTCTATATGAATGAATACGATTTTCAATTTGTACATGCGCTGAACCGGATTTTACTATTGGTCAGTGCCTTTTCTATTGTGGGAGCCGTGCTGCTTGGCGTGCTCATGACCCACAGCATGATGCGTCCTGTCCGGCATATGGTTGACATAACGGAAAAAATATCAGAAGGAGACTATCAGGCGAGAATTTCGGGCAATGTGCGTAACCGGGAGTTTCATGATCTGACCCAGTCGGTGAATCAGATGGCGGAAGCCCTGGAACAGCAGGAGACACTTAGAAAACGTATGCTTTCAGACATTATCCATGAACTGCGAACTCCCGTTGCCGGTGTGACGGCCTATCTGGAAGCGTTTTTGGAGGGCGTATGGGAGCCGAATCCCAAGCGGCTGCAAAGCTGCTATCAGGAACTGGAGCGGATGTCCCTGTTGATTACGGATATGGAGCAGCTGCATCAGATCGATGATGAAAATCTAAAGCTGAAGAAGAGACCGGTAGATTTACTGGAATTATCAGAACAGGTTCGGACATTTTTCGCCACCCAGTTTATGAATGGTCAATTGACCTGCAGCGTGGAAGGGACGTCTGCTATGATCCATGGAGACCCGGAACGGATCCAGCAGGTGCTGGTCAATCTGGTTTCCAACAGTATCAAGTATACCCCTCCGGGCGGTCGTATCCGTATACTGGTGGAGAACCGGAAAGCGGAAGGTGTGGTTTCGGTGATCGACACGGGAATTGGCATTTCGCCGGAAGATCAAAAGTGGATTTTTGAACGCTTTTACCGTGTGGACCGTTCCAGAAGCCGCAAGACAGGAGGCGCGGGTATTGGTCTTAGTATTGTAAAAAGTATTGTGCATGCCCATGGGGGAACGATTTTTGTGGAAAGCAAAATCGGAGAAGGGAGCAGATTTACCGTCATACTTCCCAAGGAAGAGTTATAAAAACATTGACAAGAACCGGTAATGTTATAAAATGGAAAGAAAGGGTTTGCAAGGAGGAAAAATATGCAGTCATTTACACAATATACGCCTACCAGAATCGTTTTTGGGAAAGATAGTGAATGCCGGGCCGGAGAAATGGCAAAAGCTTGCGGAGCCAAAAAAGTATTTGTGGTTTATGGCGGCGGCAGTGTGGTAAAAAACGGAATTCTGAAGCGGGTAACGGATTCTCTTGCGGAAGCTGGTCTGTCATATGAAACGCTCGGCGGTGTAAAGCCGAATCCCCGTCTGTCTTTTGCCCGCAAAGCGGTTAGACAGGCTATCGCTTTCGGGGCGGATTTTTCGTTGGCCGTAGGCGGCGGCAGTGTCATTGATACGGCAAAGGCAGTTGCCCATGGAGTGGCGAATCCGGATGTGGATATCTGGGAATTTTGGTGTAGGAATCAAGTGTCTCAAAAGGCACTTCCCGTCGGTGTGGTGCTGACCATATCGGCAGCAGGCAGTGAAACCAGTGATTCCGCCGTATTAACC
Source organism: uncultured Hoministercoradaptatus sp. (assembly GCA_964427045.1). Lineage (GTDB taxonomy): Bacteria > Bacillota > Clostridia > Lachnospirales > Lachnospiraceae > Oliverpabstia. The sequence goes on from CAYRTA010000054.1 coordinate 2,574, forward strand.
AATGAAGAAACCGGAATCAAGCGGGGACTTTCCACAGATTTAAACCGGCCGGCATTTGCGCTGATGAATCCGGAATTGACGTATACGCTTCCGGCTTATCAGATTGGCTGCGGTATTGTGGATATTATGATGCATACGCTGGACCGTTACTTTACCCGGACGGAGCATAATGAAATGACGGATGTGATTGCGGAGGGTCTGCTTCGCACGGTCATCAAAAATGGAACCATTGCGCTAGAAGATTCCCATAATTATCATGCCATGAGTGAATTGATGTGGGCTGGCAGTTTATCCCACAATGGTCTAACCGGCCTGGGGGCCGTGACGGATTTTGCCGTACATCAGTTGGGTCATGAGTTAAGCGCCCGTTTTGATATTGCCCATGGAGCAAGTCTTTCCGCTGTTTGGGGAGCCTGGGCGACTTATGTGCGTTCAGCAAAACCGGAACGCTTCGCTCAGTTTGGAAAGAATGTGTGGGGCATTGAAACACCGGATGTGGAACGGGCCGGCCTGGAAGCCATTGAAAAGACTGTGGCCTATTTCCATTCCCTTCAAATGCCAACCTGCTTTAGCGAAGCAAAAGAAGTGGGCTTACAGACGGAAGAAGCCTTGAAATCGCTGGCAATGGGCTGTTCGTATCAGGCTGCCAGAACCATAGGCAGCTTTAAAGTGTGTGGTATTGATGATATGTATGAGATTTATAAACTGGCAAATCATTGACCGGCAGAAAAATAGAAGAGAGGACGCGGTTGGATGAAAAAGGGAAGTAAAGTGGCGCTCGTTTCTTGTTCCAACGGAATTTCACCGCAAAACCGGCCGAAAATCGAGAAACTGCAGAAGATACTAACTTCCCTGGGGCTTTGTCCCGTGGTGGGAGATTGTGTCTATGAACGATATGCAGTGTTTGGAGGCACGGCAAAGGAAAGAGCCGAAAGTCTGATGGCATATTATAAAGATTCGGAAATTGATGCTATTTTTGATGTTTCCGGCGGAGATATTGCCAATGAGATATTGCCATGGCTGGATTACTCTGTGATCGCCCAAAGCCGGAAGGAGTTTTGGGGATACAGTGATTTGACAACGATTATAAATGGAATTTATGCGAAAACCGGGAAGGCGTCCACTCTTTATCAGGTACGGAATCTGATAAAGGAGGATGGGAAGAATCAGACTCGATATTTTCAGGAGACTGTACTGGGAGACCAAAACAGTCTCTATTCCTTTGCCTGTGATTTTCTTCAGGGTGACAGGATGGAAGGGATTGTCGTTGGAGGAAATATACGGTGTTTGCTGAAACTGGCGGGAACAGAATACTGGCCGGATATGACAGGGAAGATTCTTTTACTGGAAGCATGGAGCGGACATGCCGCGCAGATGGCTGCTTATCTGGCGCAGCTTGGCCAGCTGGGCGTATTTAACCAGATTGCGGGCGTACTTCTTGGAACATTCACGGTCATGGAAGCGGATCAGGAGAAGCCGGATATGGAAACGTTGATAAGGGCGTATCTGCCTGAAGAGAAACCTTTGGCAAAGACAAACCAGATCGGCCATGGAAGTGATTCCAGGGCTATTCGAATCGGGGCCATGCTGATATTGACAAGTGGAATGAAGTAAGTGTAAACTAACCCTGGACTGGTTTTTATCATAACTAATTTTTATCATTATAAGAAGAGGATAGGCAAATGTATAAAAAGATCGGAAGAAATGAGCCTTGCTGGTGCGGCAGCGGAAGAAAATATAAAACCTGCCACGAAAGTTTCGATGTGAAGATTGCAAGGGCGGCGTCTCAGGGGCATATTGTGCCAACCCGGGATTTGATTAAGACGCCGGAGCAGGTTGAAAAAATTAAGGAAAGCTGCAAGATTAATATTGCCGTGCTGGATTATATTGAGAAACACATCCATGAGGGCATGAATACGGCGGAGATTGACAAGATTGTATATGATATGACGACTGACATGGGCGGTATTCCGGCTCCGTTAAATTACGAAGGATTTCCCTACAGTGTGTGTACCTCTGTCAATGATCAGGTGTGCCATGGTTTCCCGTCAAAAGACGTAATCTTAAAAAGCGGAGATATTATCAACGTAGATTGTTCCACAATTTTGAACGGCTATTTCTCCGATTCTTCCCGGATGTTCTGTATCGGTGAAGTTTCCCCGGAGAAAAGAAAACTGGTACAGGTGACGAAAGAATGTGTGGAACTGGGCCTGAAAGAAGTAAAGCCCTGGGGATATCTGGGCGATATGGGACAGGCAGTCCATGATCACGCTTTTGCCAATGGTTATACGGTAGTACGCGAAATCGGCGGTCACGGCGTTGGCCTGGAATTCCATGAGGAACCATGGGTTGGTTATAATACCCGCCGGGGCGAGGATATGCTGCTGGCCCCCGGGATGATCTTTACCATTGAACCCATGGTTAATATGGGCAAACCGGATATCTGTGTAGATGAAGCGAATGACTGGGAAATCTACACGGCCGATGGCATGCCGTCTGCCCAGTGGGAGATTATGGTACTGGTGACGGAAAATGGGAATGAAGTACTTTGCTGGTAGTATAGCCAGAGAAATATAGTAACTAGACGTAAAGTGAGGGGAACACAAATGTGTGCTTATGTACAAAGAGATCATCTGGAATATCCGAGAAAGACCATGTTCCAGATGATCAGTGAGATTGCTCTTAAGTATCCGGACGAACCGGCTTTTGAGTTTTATGGAACCAAAACCAGTTACCGCAAATTTGTCCAAAGGATAGAGCGGGCAGCCAGGGCTTTTGCAGCCATGGGAATTCAAAGCGGCGATGTGGTGACGATCTGTATGCCAAATGTGCCGCAGATGTTGGATTGCTTCTATGGACTAAACCGGATAGGAGCCGTGGCCAATATGGTGCATCCGCTTTCCGCGCAAAAGGAAATTTCTTTTTATCTGAGTATTTCCAAAAGCAAGGCGATTTTGACGGCGGATTTATTTTATGAAAAGGTGGAGGCTGCTTTGGAAGAAGTTCCGCAGCCGGTAACGATTTTGGTGGCGCGGATTCAGGATGAATTAAATCCGGTATTGCGGCTTGCCTATGTGGTTAAGAAAGGAAAAGATTATCTGAAGTTTCCCAATACGGATCATGCCCTGTTGTGGAAGATATTTTTAAGAAAGGCACTTCCTTCTGTTATGCTGCCGGAACCGGCGTTTGATGAAAAAAAGACGTCCGTGATTTTGTATAGCGGAGGCACCAGCGGCACACCGAAGGGAATCTGTCTGTCGGATTTGAATATGAACGCCTGTGCCATGCAGGCGAGAGAGGCGATCGGTGTGGAGTTTCGCACCGGTTTTACCATGTTGAGTTGTATGCCCTGTTTCCATGGCTTTGGATTGGGGATTAATCTCCATACGGTATTGATCCACGGTGCATGCTGCATCCTGATGCCTACGTTTAATAATGCCAGTTATGCCAAAATGCTGATAAAGAAAAAACCGAATTTTATTGCCGGAGTGCCGACGATTTTTGAAGCGCTGCTTCATATGCCCAGTTTGGATGGTGTAAATCTGGATTTCTTATATGGCATGTTCTGCGGAGGGGATTCCCTTTCCGTAGAATTAAAACACAAAGTAGATGCTTTTCTGGAGGAACATCATGCAAATATTCAGGTCAGAGAAGGATACGGTCTGACGGAATGTGTGACAGCCAGTTGTCTGACGCCGCGGGATACTTACCGGGAGAGAAGTATCGGACTGCCGTTTCCGGATACGTTGTACTGTATTGTAAAGCCTGGTACGGATGAAGTTGTTCCGCCGGGAGAGGAAGGTGAGATTATTCTCACCGGTCCCACGCTGATGCTGGGATATTTGGATAATCCGGAAGAAACGGCCCAGACACTGCGGGTTCTGGCTGACGGAAGGACCTGGCTGTATACCGGAGACCTGGGTTATATGGATGCAGATGGATATGTATATTACAGCCAGCGCATCAAGCGGATGATTATTACCAATGGCTATAATGTATATCCAAGTCATGTGGAAAATCTGATTGACAGCTGCCCGGAAGTGTCTTATAGCTGCGTCATCGGGGTAAAAGATCCCCGGCGTATGCATCGGGTGAAGGCCTACATTGTGCTGAGGGATGGTGTGAAACCGGATGAAGCCTGCAAGGAACGCATCATGGAATATCTGCGGCATCATATTGCCCGTTATGCCCTTCCAAGGGATATTGAATTCCGCCTGGAGCTGCCGAAAACCCTGGTGGGAAAGGTGGCCTACCGTTTGTTGGAAGAAGAAGCCAATGCCCAGGAAGAAGCCGGTACCCAGGAGGCGGCCGGCATCCGGGAGGCAGAAAGCGTGCAGGGCCGGGTAAATTTACGTAAGACAGCTAAGGGGGCATAAGATGGAACTGACATGGTATGGAACGGCGGCTTTGGCGCTTAGAGAAGGGGATGTGGAGATCGCTTTTGATCCCTTTTTGGGATTTCCCCTGCACTGCTTTGAGCGGCCGGGTATACCTCTGAAAGGCCAAAAGGAGTTAAAGAAGATTTCCCATGTCTTTATTACTCATGGTCATGTGGATCATATTTATCATATTCCCCGGCTGTATAAGAACCGGCCGGTAACGGTATATGGCACCAGGGCTCCCCGGGTTACACTGAAAAAGCTGGGATTTTCAGATCAGCATTTCCGGGAGATCGGGCCGGGGTTTTCGGGAACGGTCGGCCCCTTGCAGATTCAGGCGTGGCAGGGAAGGCATTGCCGTTTTGATCTGCCTTTGATTATTAAAACCGTATGCTGCAGGCGATTTTGGAGGTATCCGCGGCACGTCTATGGATTAGTAAAGCGGCTGTTTGCCTGTCCCGAAAAAGGGGAGATCTTATTCTACGAAGTGACTAACGGCACGTTCCGGCTGCAGATTATGGGCAGTATGAACCTGGATCGGGATACTCAATATCCGACGGGGGCAGATTTACTGATTTTGCCTTTCCAGGGCAGAAGTGACCAGGATCAATATGCGCTGCAATTTATCGAGCGGCTGAAACCGAAGGCTGTTATGCTGGATCATTATGACAACAGCTACCCTCCGATCACAGGCCATATTGAGGTAAATAGATTTGTAAGTACAGTAAAAAAGAAGTATCATATTTCCTGCGAGCCAATGACCAAATACCGCAGGATAACCCTGTCATAATACAGGCTGACAGGCTGATCATGCCGTTATGGCTATCAGGACACAATCAACAACAGGAGGGATACACATGGAAGAGACATATAAGAGACGCTGGGGCGACCGCCGGGATGGACGCCGGATTCGCAATACACCAGGTTTACAGACTGTAATGGCGCATCTGATGCCGAACCGGACAGATTGCGAAGTTTATTTACATGACAAATTGGATGCGACAGAATTAATGCGCTATCTGGAAAAGAAGAACGCCGAACACCCGGATTATAAGACCACGATTTTCCATTGCGCGATCACGGGTCTGGCCCGCATGGTGAGGGAGCGGCCGCTGATGAACCGCTTTATTCAGGGCAGACGTTTCTATGAGCGTTATGAGATCAGTCTCAGTTTTGTGTGCAAAAGACGGTTTACGGACCATGCCGACGAGGCGCTGATGGTATTGGTTCCCAAGGATACGGATACCCTGGATACCATCAGCCGGAAAATCATAGGTGATGTTATAGAGACCAGAAAGAGCGAACATTCCACCGGCGGCGTAGATGCCCTTTTGGATGGTTTTGCCAAGATCCCCCGGCCGATTTTGATGTTTCTTATGCGTGTCATCCGCTGGTTGGATTTCTGGGGTATAAATCCCAAGTTTCTTACAGAAGGCGACCCCAATTATACCACAATTCTGGCCAGCAATCTGGGTAGTATCCAGTGCCCGTCCGTGTATCATCATTTGAACAACTATGGAACTAACAGTATTATGATTACCATTGGAACCCTTCACAAAGAGGAACTGGTTATGCCGGACGGCCATAAAGAAATACGGGATGTTATCGATATTGGCGCTACATTGGATGAACGGATTGCGGACGGCTTTTATTTTGCCCGCAGTTTGAAGCTGATCAGACATATTTTCGAGAATCCCGAACTTTTGGAGCTGCCGATCGGAGAGCCCAGCGGATTTACATATAAATAGCAAAGATTATGGCGGAACCTGGTTGCAATGTGAGGGCAAAATACAGTATAATGGGAAGAAGTCATGATGAGGAGTGAGAGTAAATGGGAAAAATTATTTTGACAGGTGACAGACCAACGGGAAGACTCCATGTGGGCCATTATGTTGGTTCATTGAAGCGAAGAGTAGAACTCCAGAATTCCGGAGAATATGAGAAGATTTATATTATGATTGCGGATGCCCAGGCACTTACCGATAATTTTGATAATCCGGAAAAGGTGCGTCAGAATATTATCGAAGTGGCGCTGGATTATTTATCCTGCGGACTGGATCCGGCAAAATCTAATCTGTTCATTCAGTCTCAGGTAACGGAATTGACGGAATTAACGTTTTATTATATGAATCTGGTAACCGTATCCAGATTACAGCGGAATCCTACGGTAAAGTCCGAAATACAGCTGAGAAATTTTGAGGCAAGTATTCCAGTAGGTTTCTTTACGTATCCCATCAGTCAGGCTTCCGATATTACGGCTTTTAAGGCGACGGCGGTTCCGGTGGGGGAAGATCAGCTTCCCATGATCGAACAGACGAAAGAAATTGTCCGTAAGTTCAATGCGATATATGGAGATACCCTGGTAGAGCCGGATGTATTGCTGCCGGACAATAAGGCATGTCTGCGTCTTCCGGGTATCGATGGCAAGGCCAAAATGAGTAAATCCCTGGGCAACTGCATTTATCTGGCAGACGATCCCAAGGAGGTTCAGAAGAAGATCATGAGTATGTACACGGATCCGCTGCACATTCAGGTATCTGATCCGGGCCATATTGAAGGAAATACGGTATTTACCTACCTGGATGCTTTCTGCAAACCGGAGCATTTTGAGCAGTTCCTTCCGGATTATGCGAATCTGGACGAGCTGAAGGCTCATTATCAGCGCGGAGGACTGGGTGATGTGAAGGTGAAGAAGTTCCTGAATAAGATTATGCAGGCGGAACTGGAGCCAATCCGCGCCCGCAGAAAGGAATATGAAAAGGATATTCCTATGGTTTATGAGATTCTTAAGAAGGGAACGGAAGAAGCGCAGGCTGCCGCTGCCCAGACCTTGTCTGAAGTAAAAGCGGCTATGAAAATCAATTATTTTGATGACGCCGAACTGATTGCAGCCCAGGCCCAAAAGTATACGAAATAAATGATCTGCCCACGGCTGCCTGTAACGGGCAGGTGGGCAGCTTGCATGTTGACAGACAAATGGGAAAGTAAAGGTGAGAGAAATGGAACGTAAGTGGAGAAAACTGGCAACGTATTATGGACCTTATAAAGGGGTTTTCCTGGCGGATATGTTTTTTGCTACCCTGGGAGCGGCAGTCACACTGATTATTCCGTTGATGGTCCGTTACATTATAGGAACCGTCATACTGCTTCCTCTGGATGAAGCTGCTTCTACGATTTTACATCTGGGCCTTTTGATGATTGCCATGGTTTTTGTTGAGTGGTATTCCAACTATTTTATCACGTATTATGGACATACTATGGGTGCCAGGATCGAGCATGATATGAGAAATGAGATATTTTCCCATTATCAGCGGTTGTCTTTTTCCTTTTTTGATAATCAGAAGGTTGGGCATCTGTTATCCCGTGTAACCAGCGATCTTTTCGATATTACGGAGTTTTTGCATCACGGTCCGGAAGATATTGTAATTTCCACCATTAAACTGGGCGGCGCCTTTATTATTCTGGTGTTGATTAATCTGAAGCTGGCCCTGGTGGCATTTGCCATTGTACTTTTGATGTTAGGTTATGCAATCATTTTGAATGTGCGCATGAAAGGGGCCTATAAAGATAACCGGGCCAAGATTGCCGATATTAACAGTCAGATCGAAGATAGTCTGGCAGGTATTCGTGTGGTGAAGTCCTTTGGAAATGAAGGAACGGAGATGGAAAAATTCTCCAGGGGCAACGACCGTTTCGTAGAGTCCAAGAAAAAAACCTATCGTTTTATGGCAGTCTATAATTCCGGCATGGGAGCTTTTGCGACACTGATTACAGTGTGTTCTCTGATTGTCGGTTCTTATCTGATGGCCTGCAGCCAGCTTTCCGCTTCGGATATGGTGACCTTTTTGTTATATATTAATAATTTTGTGGAGCCGGTGAAGAAACTGGTAAACTTCACGGAACAGTATCAAAACGGATTCAGCGGTTATGAGCGGTTCCTTGAGATGCTGGCGATTCAGCCGGATGTAAAAGATGCGCCGGATGCTGTGTCCATGGATTCCGCGGCGGGAACCGTTTGTTTTGAGAATGCCTCCTTTCATTACGCGGGCCATGAAGAGAATGTTCTCGCCCATGTGAATCTGCGGGTGGAGAAGGGGGATTATGTGGCCCTGGTAGGAAGCAGCGGTGTCGGCAAGACGACGCTTTGTTCCCTGATTCCCCGGTTTTATGATGTGACAGACGGGGCTGTGACCCTGGATGGCATCGATGTGCGGAAGATTAAGCAAAAAGATTTGCGGCGTCAGATCGGTATCGTGCAGCAGGATGTGTATTTATTTGCAGGGACGGTTCTTGATAATATCCGTTATGGAAGATCGGATGCCACGGATGAGGAAGTAATCCGGGCGGCTAAAGCGGCCAACGCACATGAGTTTATCATGAGTCTGCCGGAGGGATATGAGACTGATATCGGTCAAAGGGGCGTGAAATTATCCGGCGGTCAAAAGCAGCGCCTTTCCATTGCCCGGGTATTTTTGAAGAATCCGCCGGTGCTGATTTTTGATGAGGCTACCTCGGCACTCGATAATGAAAGCGAGAAGATTGTACAGCATTCCCTGGAGGAACTGGCAAAGAACCGGACCACCTTCGTAATTGCCCACCGGCTGTCTACGATCCGCAATGCGAAGCGGATTCTGGTATTGACGGAAAAAGGAATCGAAGAAGAAGGAACTCACGAGGAACTTCTGGCAAAAGGCGGCGTCTATGCCGGTCTGTATGCCGTACAGTTTAATTAGAGGAGAGATGAACATGTTAACGGCTGCGGCAGCAGGCGTGTTATATGTTTGCTCATCCGACCGAAGAAATAACCTTCAAACATATATATGAGGAGAGATGAACATGAGAAAATGGGAGGAGTATGTTCGGAAGGTGATTCCCTATGTGCCTGGGGAACAGCCCAAAGAACAAAATCTGATAAAGTTAAATACCAACGAGAATCCGTATCCGCCGTCTCCTAAAGTGGAGCAGGTGCTGAGGGAGTTTCCGTCAGATTGTATGCGGCTATATCCGGATCCCACGGCGCATCTTTTGGTGAAGGCCATTGCGGACCGGTACGGATTGAAAGAAGAGCAGGTATTTGTGGGGGTTGGTTCTGATGATGTGCTGGCCATGATTTTTCTGACCTTCTTTAATTCCAATGGCCCCATTATATTTCCGGATATTACCTATTCTTTTTATGATGTATGGGCCCAGATGCTGCGCATTCCCTATTGCCCGATTCCGCTCAGAGATGATTTTACCATTGACAAGACTGATTATTTCTGTGATAATGGCGGAATCATTTTTCCAAATCCCAATGCGCCTACGGGCGTGGAACTGGATTTGCGGGTAGTGGAACAGATCATCCAGGCCAACCAGGATGTTATCGTGGTTGTGGATGAGGCGTATATTGATTTTGGAGCAAAGAGCGCATTGCCGCTGATAGAAAAATATGATAATCTGATCGTGGTGCAGACCTTTTCCAAATCCCGTTCTCTGGCGGGTATGCGGATCGGTTATGCCATGGCAAATGAAAAGCTGATCAAATATCTGAACGATGTAAAATACTCGTTTAATTCCTATACGATGGATCAGACCACTATCGCCCTTGGAAAAGCGGCTATGGAAGATGAGGAATATCTTCAGGAAACCGTGCGTAAAGTAATTAAGACCCGGGAATGGACGAAGAAAGAACTGGCACGTCTGGGCTTTACGTTTGGAGATTCGAAGGCAAACTTTATTTTTGCCGCCCACAGTACCTGTCCGGCGAAGGAGTTATTTGAGGCATTGCGAAAGGCCAATATTATCGTCCGGTATTTTGACAGGCCGCGGATTGATAATTATCTGAGGATTACTATTGGCACCCAGGAAGAGATGGAGACATTGATCCGGTTCCTGGAACAGTATTTGACAGAAAGAAAGTAAAAGGAGACCCTGCATGGAATCACTTGTCATTTGGTTTACGGAACATTTAGGCTCTTATATTTCGGCGAAAGCACTTGTTTTTGTTATTTCCCTGTTTCCGCTTCTGGAACTAAGGGGCGGTCTTTTGGCCGCTTCCCTGCTGCAGGTTCCCGAGGTACAGGCAATCCCCATCAGTATTATTGGAAATATTGTGCCGATTCCCTTTATTTTATTATTTATTAAGCAGATCTTTCAATGGCTGAAAAAGTTTCGTATTACCCGCGGTATTGTGGAGAAGCTGGAAGCCAGGGCCATGGGAAAAAGCGATAAAATCAAAAAATACGAGTTCTGGGGCCTGGTTTTGTTTGTGGGAATTCCTCTTCCGGGAACCGGAGCCTGGACCGGATCACTGATCGCCTCCCTGCTTGGCATTGATATTAAAAAATCATCGCTGGCTATTCTGGTAGGCATCTTTATGGCGACAGTGATCATGTATTTTGTGTCTTATGTATTATTGGTAAATATCGTAAACTAACACTGGCTGACCATGGGGAGGATTTCCATGGGTAATTGAGTGCTTAAGAGAATCCCGCATAGCGGGGTTCTCAGACTGTCAAAAAAGTCAGCGAAAGCTGGCTTTTTTTGATATACTAGTATCG
>CAYRTA010000055.1:0-13402 GCA_964427045.1 uncultured Hoministercoradaptatus sp.
GGAACCTTTGCCAAACTGTTTTTCAATCTGCGCAAGAGCAGCATCTAATGCCTTTAATTTATCTTCTTTTACCATAAACGTCTCCTTCATCCGAACTTATGTTCGTTTCTTTTACTATACTATTATACTTTCGGTTACTTGTCAACTATTTATTTAGAAAAATGGGAAACTATGATTTGAGAAATCTTTCTTAGGATAGGAAAAAGAATCCTGCGCGGAGCACTTTTTTGTTTCAAAGGGAAACCGTATTGTGCTTAGGAGAAAATGGAATGCCCCCTATGAAATAAAAATACCTGCGGGACCATCATCCGATAGTCCCACAAGTAACATGTCATATGCCGGTCAAAAAAGAATTCTGTTTTGCAGGATTCTCCGCCTGCGGCGGGCCGCATCAGCGACATCATTCCGTTCCGGCCTCAGGCTTTCTCAGAAAGCCAATTATACATCTCTTCGTACTGCTTAGCGGAATTATGCCAGGAATAATCCATAGCCATGCCACGGTCAATGATTTTATTCCAGTCCCGTTTCTTCTCATAATAGATCTTCTCCGCATAACGGATCGTTCCCAGCATCTCATGCGCATTGTAATTGGCAAAACTAAAGCCAGTTCCGGTTCCTTCATATTCATTATAAGGCTGTACCGTATCTTTCAGGCCGCCGGTCTCACGTACGATGGGAACCGTACCGTAGCGCAGGCTCATAAGCTGGCTCAAACCGCAAGGCTCAAATAAAGAAGGCATCAGGAAGGCATCGGAAGCCGCATAAATCTTATGTGACAGCGCCTCCGAATAATAAATATTTGCCGAAACCTTTTTCTCATATTTCCATGCAAAATGCCGGAACATATTTTCGTATCGTTCTTCACCCGTTCCCAGGACTACAAGCTGTACGTCATCCTGACAGATTTCATCCATCATGTACGCAATCAGATCGAATCCTTTCTGATCGGTCAGACGGGAAACGATACCGAACATCATGATCTTCGGATTGACTTCCAGACCCAGTTCTGCCTGTAATGCTGTCTTATTTTTTATTTTCTCTTTACGGAAATTTTCCGCTGAGTAATTTTTAGCAATCATGGGATCCGTTTCCGGATTATATTCATCGTAATCGATACCATTTATGATACCCCGCAAACTATTACTGCGGGCCGCCATCAGGCCATCCAGGCCTTCTCCGTAGAAAGGCGTCTTAATCTCTTCCGCGTAAGTATTGCTTACCGTCGTTATGGCATCCGCGTAAACCAGTCCGCCCTTCAGATAGTTGGCTGCATGGTTCGATTCCAGCTTATCCGGAGTAAAATAATCATCGGCCAGGCCGCTGATGCTCTTGATGGTTTTTATATCCCAGACACCCTGAAACTTCAGGTTATGTATGGTCATAACAGACTTGATTCCCCGATAGAAATCGCTTCCCTGGAAGCGTTCCTTTAAATATACCGGGATCAGACCTGTCTGCCAGTCATGGCAGTGGATAACATCTGGTCTGAAATCGATCATCGGCAGAATAGAAAGAACTGCCTTGGAGAAAAACGCGAACTTCTCCAAATCGTCCGGCATACCATAATACAGTTGATCACCGCTGAAATGTTCTTCGTTATCAATAAAATAAAACTTTATCCCCTCATACTCCAGTTCAAAAATACCAACATATTGCTGACGCCAGTTTAAATCCATATAAAAATTTGTCACATATTGAAGCTGCCCGCTCCATACTTCACTCATACATGCATACTTGGGAACGACAACTCTTACGTCAAAATACTCCTTCGGAAAGCATTTTGGCAAAGAACCGACAACGTCTGCCAGTCCTCCGGTTTTTATAAACGGAACGCACTCTGAAGCTGCATACAATATCTTTTTCATGTGTATAACCCTCCCCTGGGGAAATTCAAGCGGAATTTCCGAATCAATATAGCCAGGTTCATTATACCTTAATTCAAAATAAAAGAAAAGGTTATATTTATCATTTAATTAACGTACCATATTCCAGTCGGATTTTATCTGCGATCAGTGCAATGAATTCAGAATTGGTGGGTTTACCCTTGCCATTGTTTACGGTATAACCAAAAAGTTCATCAATTGTGTCCATCTTTCCCCGGCTCCATGCGACCTCAATGGCGTGACGGATTGCCCGCTCCACCCGGCTCGGCGTCGTCTGATGCTTCTTTGCAATGGTGGGATAGAGGATTTTTGTAATAGAATTTAGCATTTCCATATCTTCTACGGACATAATAATAGCATCACGGAGATATTGATATCCTTTGATATGGGCCGGTACACCCACTTCATGAATAATATCCGTTACATCCAGTTCCAGATTATGTCCCGGAGGCGCCGGATACTCCCCGTTTTTGCGTTCCAGAGCCTTACGCCCCCGTACGATACGGTCATTTCTTACATGTTTAATCCGGTTAATGATCATTTCATTATCAAAGGGTTTCATAATATAATAACAAGCACCCAGATTAAACGCATCTTCCGTGATCCGTTCCTGACCTACGGCGGATATAACAATAAATGCGGGATGCTTTTTCATATCTGCATCCTGATTTACCTTCTCCATAACTGTCAGGCCGTCTACCTTTGGCATAATGATATCCAATAGTACTACATCCGGCTCTTTTTCCTTTATAATGTCGTAAATATCTTTTCCATTATCCGCTTTTCCAACCAGTTCAAGATCATTATCATCCCGAATCAGCGAATCCAGAAGACTTACCATGCGTTCATTATCGTCTGCTATGGCGATATTCAGCTTTTCCATACTACCTCCTCCAATCAACAGGTATTTATAAAAAATAAGATATTGTTTGGAATCAGGGGCCCTTCACAGATTGATCTGTGTTCCAAATACTATAGGTATTATAATTTCTATCAAAACTCAAATCAAGGCGTCTTTTGACAAAAGATCAATTTTCGTTCGACATACTCCTACCAAAGTTGACCGTTTCCTGACATTTTTTTACTTTTTAGACAACATTATCCATGCCTGCGGCACGCTCCATACCTGCTTTAAAGAAATGATTAAACAGCGCGATGACACGGCCGACACCAAGCATCGCCACAATGGTACCTGCGCCCACACCGAGGAAGGGTTTTTTTGTGCACAAAAGCCCGATCAGGCAGGAGACACCTACACAACAGCAATCCACAATATTTTTTGCGGCACCCAGAGATTTTCCGCTGCACATGGATAACGTAGAGACTAATCCGTCTCCGGGTGTGGGAATCAGTTTCATGTTTACACTGGCTGCCGCGCCGATACCCGTCAAAATAATAGCCGCTGCCAGAATCAGAAGCTTTTGGAGTAGGGTTTCATTTGGTAATTGGATAATATTGGAGAATAGATTTAGAAAACGTGTAAAAACGATACTGAAAGGAATTTGCAAAACATCAAACCAGGACCGGTTCTTTCCATTAAAAATCAGCTGGACACCAACGAAAATTACATAAAATAATAATGTCAGATTTCCGAAATTCCATCCGGTCATCAGCGATATCGTATAGGGTATGGAAATAATCGGAGAGGATCCAAGCAGCGTTTTGGTATTCAGGGTAAGTCCCAGGGCCAACACTACTTCCGCCAGAAGATAGTAAATCAGTCTGGCCGCCCATTGCTTTTTTGTTGCCATATTCATACAATTTATCACACTCCTTACATTTATGGATGCTTTTGCCTCTGTCCGGTATCTTTTACTCCGCAGCAGTGCAAAATGATCCGACGTATCATTTTTCCGTCAGCCTGGCGCGGAAAGGGACAGAGACCTTGTATTTATTGTACCCGTCTCTGTCCCCAAAAATCAACTGTTATTTTCCAATCCTTCCTGAAGAGGAATCCACATGCAGATGCTGGTGCCTCCTTCCGGTACACTTTCAATCATGAGTCCGTGGTACTCTCCATAGTGAATTTTCAGACGGCGATTCACGTTTCGCAGACCAATGGAATCCTTTGCTTCCAAAATCACCCCATCTTCCTCTGCAAGAATCTCCTGGATTTTTTCCTGCTCCATACCCACGCCATTATCACTGACGCATATCCGCACCCGGTCTTTCTTTTGACAGATATCCAGTACCACAATTCCCTGCTCCATATTCTCTACGCCATGAATGATGGCATTTTCCACAAGGGGCTGGATCAGCAGCTTGGGAAGCCGAAGGCCCATCAGATTCTGAGGAGCCTGCACCACAAATTGAATGCGGTCTCCGTAACGGTATTTCTGTATCGTCAGATAATGACGGATATTTTCCAGTTCCGTCCCCAGATCTGTCATGGCCGGCCCCTTGATCGTATAGCGCATCATATTGCTTAAGGAAACTGCAATGTCGGCGGCTTCCGGCACTCCCTTATCACGGGAAATCCAGGCTACCATATCCAGCGTGTTGTATAGAAAATGGGGATTGATTTGCATCCGCAATGATTCCAGTTCCGCTTTCTGCCGCAGCATATTGGCATTATAAACCCGGTCCACCAGATCGTTAATATTATAAACCATCATATTAAAATGCTGAGAAAGTTTTCCGATTTCATCATCCGTACGAACTGCGCAAATGACATTAAAATCTCCCTCGCCAAACTGCTGCATAGCTTCCTGCAGATTTTCAATATTTCTTGTAAAACGGGAAACGATATAAAAGATTATGAACAATACAAAGATTAAGGCGGAAGCACAGATAACGCCAATCACAATCCGAAGATCATGTAATACCCCCAGATAACTGATCTGAGGAATCATGGACACCATATACCAGTCCGCATTTTCCATCTTCCTGATGTATACATAGCTGTCCACTCCGCCGATTTGTACCTGCAATAGCCTGCGGTCCGGCATATCCTCCAAAACATCTTGTATCTCTTTTGGAACTTCTACCGCCTCATCATCCGTACTGATAATAACATTCATATTCTTATCCACGATCAGACTTTTCCCATCCCGCAGAAAAATCATATTTTCCACTTTTTCCCGAAAATCATCCGCCGGTATCTGAATCATCAGAAAGCCCAGTTCACTCATATTCTTTTTGCTGTTAATCTGCGCGCCCACTTGCATAAAGCGCCCCGAATCATCCAATCCCAGCCAAACTGCCCTTCCTCTGCCGGCATAAATATCGTTTTTTCGATCCGGATTCCAGATAACGCCGCCGCCGGACTTTTCCCATACTTCCGAATGCCCATAACTCGTCTCTATATATACGTTAATGATGGAATCGGTCCATAAAATATTGGAATATACCGTATTGCGCACGTTTATCTGGGCCTGGGCCTGCTGTGTCGTCGTATACAGATCATGGTCTACATTATACAGATATTCCTGAATAATATCTTCCGACTGAATACTTAAGATAACCGTATTGATCTGTTCCATCGTCTGTTCCAGACTGCTTACCGATTCATTTCCCATATTGCGAATATATTCCCTGGCCTGTTTCTCATAAATCTGGTTAAAATACCAATAATAAGCAGTTGTCAAAACTATGGTCAAAAACAAACTGACACCAATAAAAGCCAGCAAATATTTATATTTCAGTTTCCCCCTGAATTTTCGTTTGTGGATTCTCGTCATGTCTGTCCTTTCTCTGCTGCGCTTTCTTCTTTTTCCTATTCCCTTTTTCCTATTCCCTTTTTCTATTCCTTTTTTCTTAGGTTTTGCCGATACTGTTTTGGCGGACAGCCGTAATACTTCTTAAACATGGTACTAAAATACCGCTGATCAGGAATACCCACAGCCTCCGCAATTCTGGATAATTTCCAATCGGTCTCTCTGAGGAAGCGTACGGCCTCGGTCATCCTCTTCTTGGTCAGAATTTCAAGAAAAGTGGAACCTGTTTCCTTTTTTAACATGCGGTTAATATAAATAGCATTGAAATTAAAGGTTCTGGATAGGGTATTTAACGATAAATTTTCCATATAGTGTTCCTCTATAAAATGAATAATTTCCCGCACATTCAGTTTTCCCTCTTTATCTGCGTCTTCCTCCGTATCTTCCTTCAAAACGCTATCCTTAGCTGCCAAAGACATCACTGGCCTTAGATGATGCTGGTTTTCCTCGCGAATTTGCGCAACCGCCTTTTGGCAGGTTTCCAAAATCTCGTCGGTAGATGCCGGTTTCAATATATAATCAAAAGCGCCCATTTGTAATGCGCGCTTAGCATAGGCAAAATCTTCATAGCCACTTAAGAAAATAATTTTACATTTTGAGTTCAATGCCAATATCTGTTCAGCCATTTTCAACCCATCTATGACGGGCATCCGAATATCCGTCAACACCAAATCCGGGATATGCAAAGAAGCCAAATGAATGGCTTCTTTCCCGTTATTTGCCGTCGCGCAAACAGTAATACCGATGCCTTCCCAGTCAAGGGAAGCGATACCCCGGCGGATCAATGGTTCATCATCGACAATCAATAATTTATAGATGTCCATACATCCATCATCCTTTCACAGCACCCGCTGTCATACCATCCATTACCTTATCATGAAGGATCATATATACCACAATCGTAGGTATTACAGTCATAACTACCGCTGCCAGCATGCCAGCATAATCCGTAGAATCCGTATCGGCAAACTGCGTCAGGATAACCGGAAGCGGCATCTTATCTGTCGAGGTAAGAAAAATCTGAGGAAACAGAAGATCGTTCCAGATACTTATAAAATTAATAACTGATACAGTCGCAATAGACGGTTTTGCAATTGGTAAGATTATTTTATAATATCCCCTTAAAATTGTACAGCCATCCATGGTAAATGCTTCTTCTAATTCCCCCGGAATCGTGGAAAAGAATCCGGTCAATATATAAATCGTAATCGGAAAAGCAAATACCGTATGCGCTATGATAACCGAAAGCCATGAGTCCAGTAAATGCATCTGATTAAACATAGAAAACATGGGAACGATAGCCGCATAAGCCGGAATACTCATACCCATGGCAAAGAGGCTGTTTACCGGTTTACAGAGTTTAAAATGAAGTCTGGAAAGGCCGTAGGAAACCATCGCGCCGAAGAATACAGTGACAAATACTGCAGACACGGTAATGATTACAGAACTTATATAACTGCTTAATATATTTGCTTTGGAAATTGCGTTAATATAATTCTCAAGTCCCAGAGATGTGGGCAGGCCCCACGTATTTGCATACAATTCCCGGTTTGTTTTAAAGGATCCCAATATCATCCATACCAGCGGATACAGGCACATGATGGCAAAGAGTACCATAAGGATAAAAGCAATTCCCCGTAATATTCTGCTTTTTACTGACATATTTCCACCTCCTAGTATTCCATCTTCTCAACGTGAATCAAATGATTCACCAACCAGATAACCGCCATACACATTACCAGCAATACCACGCCGATCGCACTGGCATAACCAAACTTCAAGGTACGGAAGCCCTGATAATACATATAGGTCGCCATAACCTCACTGGCGTGATTCGGACCGCCTTTCGTCATGGACCAGATCAAATCAAAATATTTTAACGAACCGGTGATAATCAGAACCACATCAATACGGATCACATGTTTGATCAAAGGCATCGTGATCTTCGTAAATTGCTGCCACATGGAAGCGCCGTCTATGCGGGCCGATTCATATAATTCCGCCGGTATCGAGCGCATGGCCGCCAGCTGGATTACCATATGATAGCCCACAAACTTCCACATAACCACCAGAATCATGGCAAACATAACCGTACTCTCTTCATTCAGCCAGGCATGTTTATACTGGGATAGGTTCAGCAAATCAAGCAGCGCGTTGATCAGACCAAATTCTGAATTATAGACCATTTTGAACAAAATACCTACGCCGGCGCCGCAGATAACCGAAGGAAGGAAAAATACGGATTGGAAGAAACGGCTTCCCCGGATCTTAATAAAAATGAAATTGCCAAAAAGCAGTGCCAACGGAAGGTGCGCAATCAGAGACCCCAAAACCAACATGGCATTATTTTTCAGTGCTTTAATAAAAAAACTATCATTAAACAGATTTTTATAATTACGCAGTCCAACAAAATTTTTGGTCCCCATCAGGTCGGTCTGAAACAAACTGATGTATACGTTATAGATAATGGGAGCCAGGACAAATACCGCATACAAAATCAGTGCCGGCAAAATAAAGATTGCTACGGTCTTTTTATTACTCAGTACTTTATTCATACACAACCTCCTTTAAAAAAGATAGTGCTGCTTTTGGCAGCACTATCCGGTATTACCTAATTAGTTATTTGCATTATCAATGGCAAATTGCTGCAAATTATCCATAGCTTCCTGCGGGCTGGTTCCACCGAGAATCGCTACCGATGCATTGTTAAATTCTACGCCCTCGCCTGCTCCGTAGATTCGGTCAAGCCATGGCGTATACAGTGTCATTTCTTCAAAAAGTGCTCTTGCACGTTCAACCATAGGATCCAAGTCATCCAGATTTACATCCAGATTCGTAACAGAAACCTGACTGTTGTCTGTCAAAAATTGCTGGAAGTCCAGACTGGTCGTAAGCTGTTTCAAGAATGCCGCAGCCGCTTCCGGATCTTCTGCCTGGCTGCTGATCGCATAAGTATAACCAATAGAACCAACATTCACGCCTGCATTATTCGGGTCATCAGAAGGAAGGATAAAGAAGCCAACCTGATCCGGAGCAACGGAATCGGAGATAATTTTATTGATACCGGAAGTGATGATCATCATCATGGCAACTTCCTGGTTGTTGAATTTTTCAAAACCTTCGGTTGGATCCATACCCAGGAAACCGTTGATGAAATATCCGTTATCGTTCATTTCTTTTAACAGCTCACCAGCTTCTACAAAGGTCTCGTTATTCCACTCAACCTCATCACTTATGGTATAGTCATAGAAATCAGCGCCGCCGATGATGTTGCAAAGCTGCTGCAAAAGCTGTCCGCCGTACCATGCCTCACCGCAAGGACAGCAGAACGCGGGAATTCCGGCATCTGTCAATTTCTGACAGGTTTCCAAAAATTCGGTCCAGGTCGTCGGAACGGCTGCACCGGCCTGATCAAGCAAATCCTGGTTATAAACCACTGCACACATCTGTTTGGAGTTTGGAATTGCATAGATCGTATCATCAAAGGTCAGCGGTCCAAAAACGGTCGTATCCGCAAAGGTGGACATCCACTCTTCATCTGCTTCCAAAAGATCGCCTACCGGATATACCTTGCCGCCTTCCACAAATGGCTCAAGATATCCGGCTTCCCATGTAAAGAAGATATCCGGCTGAGAGTTGGAAGCCATCAGCGTGGTCAGCTTTGTCTTATAGTTATCATTGGAATAGCACTCCAACTGAATTTCTACATTGTAATCATTCTCCGCATTGAAAATATCAATCTGTTCCTGAATAGCCTGGGCATATATCTCGTTGGTTCCGCCATTTAACGTTGTCATGTTCATAACCACTTTATCGCCGTCAGAACCTCCAGTACTGCTGCTGGAACTGCTGTCGGAACCGCAGCCTGCTATCATGGACAGTGCCATCATTGCCGCTAATGCTAACGCTACTTTTCTTTTCATTTGTTGTTCTCCTTTCTGCTTACATCTCACAAACCAATACGCCATACGCAGGTAACTCATAATCCCCTGATAAAGTTTCTCCGGTAAAGGCATCCCGCATCTCCTTTTTCACATCCAACTGTGCTGCCTCGTCTGCATAGTTTAAGACAAAGAGATATGCGCCCTTATCATTCTCACGGATTGCAATCTCACAGCCCGCCGGTACATCCAGCAGTTTCTTTACCGGACTTTCCACTCCCAGTACGGCAAGCAGCGCTTTTACCGTCTCACAGTTAAAGGCCGCTCCAACATACCATGCCTGGCCTGCGCCGTATGTATTCTTCACAATGGCAGGGGAGCCTTTGTAGAAGTCTTCGCTGTATACGGCCACCGTCTCGCAGGTATCCGAAACCGGAGTCAGCAGATCATGGAAAATCGGCATGTACAGCCGCGTCTTACCCATCGCTGCGTACGCGTAAGGAGAATCGGACACTAATGGGGTAAAATCCCGAATCTCCACACCGAACAGGTCCGTCATATGGATCGGCATAATCTCCATCGGACATCTGCCGTAAACATCCTTATATCCTGTTCTTGCACCCGAAAGGAAGGTTCCGCCGTTTCTCACGTATTCTTTCATACATGCTGCCACTGCAGGATCAACGATGGTCATATGGGGAGCGAAGATTACTTCGTATTTTTCCAGATCTTTCGCCTTCATATCCGGTGATACGGTTACGTAATCAAAGGGAATATGTTCCTCCTGCAGAGCCTTAAACAAGCCTTTCTGAGAATAATCTCTGAGGGGCCCATGCCATACATCGTTTTCACCATCCCACTCATTATCGTAATCATAGAGAATGGCCACTTTGGCTTTATAAGTTTTTCCCGCCACATCGGCAATTTTACGGAATTCCTGTCCGATTTCCGTAATCTCCTGCAGCCTGCGGTTATCCTGATTGTCATAATTCAGGATACCGTGCCAGTAAATTTCTGTGCCGAAGGTACAGGTACGCCATCTGAAATAGCTGATGTAATCTGCGCCGTGTGCCACGGATTGGTACGTCCACAGACGAATCTGTCCCGGCTTCGGAGTGGGCATATACCGCATGTTATACCATCCGCCTGGTCCGGACTGCTGCTCCATGATACCAAATTCCTTACTGGCGCCACGGGTTCTGGCAAGCTTCATACTCCATTTGCGGTCCTTTAATTCGTCGCCGCCCTCATCGGACAACCCAAACAGCGGATAACTGTCATAGGTTAAAAAGTCCAGCGCCTGATCTGTCATCTTGTTATAATTCACATGTTCAAACAGGCCCTGTGTCGTAACAAATACATCTTTCGGCAGGTATTTCTTTAAAATGTCATACTGCAATTTACAGTAAGAAATACAGGTGTCCGAATAAAACCGCAGCGAATCCAGTTTCAAATGCGGATTTGAAGCATTCCGTGACGTATGTCTGGGAAGGTAAATCTGTGACCAGTCCGTATAAATCTGATTCCAAAATACGGTACCCCACGCTTCATTTAACTTCTTTAACGTTCCGTATTTTTCTTTCAGATATACGCGGAAAGCTTCACTGTCTGCCTCTGAATAAAATTCACCGATCTGACAGTTCAGCTCGTTATCAATCTGCCAGCCCACGATACATTTGCGGTTTGCATAATGCTGCGCCAACTCTTCCACAATAATCCGGGTTTTTTCCCGATAGACCGGCGCGTTATAGTTGTAGTGCCGTCTGCAGCCATGATAATACAGCCTTCCGTCCTGATCGGCCTGGAGTACTTCCGGATATTTCTGAGTCAGCCAGGCTGGAGGTGTCGCGGTCGGAGTACAGAAAATGACTTTCATATCTGTTTCTTCCACGGCATCCAGAAAACGGTCGAAGAACTCGAAGGTAAATACTCCTTCTTCATTTTCGAACTTGTTCCATGCAAATTCTGCGATACGAATCGTGCCGATACCTGCTGCCAGCATCCGCCGCAAATCATCCATCCAATAGGATTCCTCCCAATGCTCCGGATAATAGCAAGTACCCATGGCAAGCTGATTAAAATACTTCAAGGTGGTCACCTTCTTTCGTTTTAGTGAGTTTATTATAAAAAAAATAGAAATTTGACGAAACATAGAAACCAAACCAAAAATGTTAAAAAAAGAAACCAGGTCCTCCGTGAAGAAAACCTGGTTTCTCTGCTTATTTCTCTGTCCTATTATGTTTCATTTCAATGGAAGTTACCCTCCGGCAACTTATCCGGCTGCTTACAGCCGGATTCCTTCCTGGACTACGGAACGGAAAATCCAAAACTTCTTTAACCGAAAGGTAATGGTATCCGCATATTCCAGACGGTAAGGCGGAAGCAGTACTTCCCCGTGCTCCGTCTCAATCCCACGGTAACGCTTCTTCTCTTTGCAATAAGCGCCGTATTTCTCTGTGACAAAGTGAGGATGCAATTCTGTAAACTCAAAATCCGAACTGTCACTGGTGACCACCTCGATCATCAGTGTCCGTTTATTTTTTTCCTTCATATATAAAAGCAGTTCTGGATCGTATACGAAATGCATCTTATCCTCCGCATGTCTATTTTATAAATGGTTTTGGCCATCTTTCTCTTTGTGCTACTCTATGATTCTACCATTCTGCCTATGGGATTGCAAGATTTTTTACCATTCTGCTATGGAACCGTCCGCATGTCTCCAAACCGGATTTTTCCAGTTATGCGGTGTCCTGTTTTCCTCTATAACCAAACCTTTGTTTATTTCCACGCCCAGGCCAGGCAGATGAGGCAGTGCCACGTATCCATCCGTAAAGGTAAAATCTTCTTTGTTTTTCACGTAATCAAGGACGGATTTACCCACATTATAATGAATGCCCATACTCTGTTCCTGAATTACGGCATTATAGGAAACGGCATCCACATTCAGGCAGCTGGCCAGGGCGATGGGGCCCAACGGACAATGCGGAGCCAGCGCCACATCGTATGCTTCGGCCATGGCCGCAATTTTCCGTACCTCCGTGATGCCGCCTGCGTGACTTAAATCCGGCTGGACAATATCCACGCCGCCCGTCTGCAAAAGGCGTTTGAAATCATATTTGGTAAACAACCGTTCTCCGGTGGCTATGGGAATATTGCAGGCTGCCGCAATTTCAGGGAAGTACTCCATTTGTTCACAGAGTACCGGTTCTTCAAGGAACATCGGATCAAATTCTTCCAGTTTCTTCGCCAGCACTTTCGCCATCGGTTTATGGACGCGGCCATGAAAATCGATGGCAATACCAAAATGTTTTCCACAGGATTCCCGGATAGCAGCGACCCGTTCCAACACGGCATCCACTTTCTCATAGGAATCCACCATCTGCAGTTCCTCTGTGGCATTCATCTTCACCGCCGTAAATCCGGCTTTCTTTTTTGCCAGAGCTGCCGCTCCTACATCGCTTGGCCGGTCTCCGCCAATCCAGCTATAGACCTTCATCCTGTCACGGCAAGCCCCGCCTAAAAGTTCATAAACCGGAACGCCAAATACCTTGCCTTTGATATCCCACAAGGCCTGATCGATGCCGGAAATCGCACTCATGAGGACGCCTCCGCCGCGGTAAAATCCGGCGCGGTATAAGGTGGTCCAGATATCTTCGATCCGGGACGGGTCTTTATCCAAAAGATACGGCTTCATTTCCTCCACACAGGCAAGTACCGTACTGCAATGACCTTCCAAAACAGCCTCACCCCAGCCCGTATATCCTTCATCCGTCACAATCTCCACAAAACCCCAGCGGGGACGGACCGCATAGGTATGCACTTCAACGATCTTCATAGCTATTCCTCCTACTATATTCTTTTATTTCATGCCTGCCGGAAATCAGAAAAATCAACGGAAGTGCCGAATAATATAACTTAACAG
>CAYRTA010000056.1:0-13398 GCA_964427045.1 uncultured Hoministercoradaptatus sp.
TTTGCCGAACATATGTTTCTTTTGTGCTTTCCAAAATCGGAATTTCCTATAAAGTTAAAAAGACTGCCGGCGCATTTTGCTATAACCCACCGGCAGCTGATGTTATCATCTTTCATATCTGATTTTATTGTTCCGCGTTATCCTTTCCGGCCTCCCCGGTTGTCTCCGGTGTCGCCTGGACAACATCTGGAGTTGCCTCCGGATCTTGCTGCGGATCTTCCAGCGTATCATCTTCCGTTCCTGTACCTTCCGGACTTTCATAGATAATACTTTCTGACCGGGACAGAACTTTTCTCGTAGGACTGTTGCTTTGCGTCGCCACATCCAACTCGTCCCCGTCTTCCAGTTCCAGATTCTCTACATACAGCATAGTGGGACTGAAATACACGGTCTCCATCAGTTCTCCATTTACTTCCAGGCGGCTGCATGCCGTAAAATTCTTTCCGTAGACAAACCAGCTATTATTGTTCAGACTGGAAATAGAGTTAATTTCCACCGGATAAATTCCCAATTGGGTTTTTACCTCTTCATAAGGACTTTCTCCGCCATATACATACCGCTTTCCATAAAGCATATCATATTGCAGTGCCTGTAAATCCAACTGATAGTTTTTCGTTCCGGTCCTGGTTTGATGGAATTTGAACACATTTCCCTGGTGAATGTCAAGACGGTTGAATACTTCCGCCGCCATCTGGTAGGCTGCCAGGTTCTTATCTTCCTTTTCCATCTCAAAGTTACTCCACATCACGTACTTGGTCTGGAACAGATACTTGTTTTTCATGTCTTCTGCTTTCAGATCCATAGTCGGCAGATGATCACCGTACATAACCAGAACCACACGTTCGTCATAATCTTCCAGACGATCCGTCAATTCTTTAATAAATAAATCCATTTCATACAGCTGGTTAACATAATATTCCCAGGCGTAATTTTCCTCTTCCGTGTCCGCCCCGGTCACCTCGATGGCCGGATCTTCCAGCACTGGTTCCGTAGGATAGGCCCCATGTCCCTGTACGGAAATGGTATACACATAGTCAGGTCCCTCCGTCGATTCCATAGCCTTGAAAATCTCGTCCGTCAGAATATAGTCTTTTATCCAGCCCATAGGCGTGGTATCGGTGGTATCCGGCATATATTCTTCCGAGGTAAAGGTATCAAATCCCAAATGGGTAAAGACCGTCTTTCTTGCGTAGAAATTGGCCACATTATTATGGATGGCGTGAGCGGTATAGCCCAAATCTTTCAGTACATAAGGCGCGCTCTCACAGGTTTCTTCTTTCAGTATCGTTTTATAAGGATATTCGCCGGCTCCAAAGTAGCGCAGACTCATACCGGTAATTGACTCAAATTCGGTGTTCGCCGTTCCGGCGCCCACGGCAGGCACCTTATAATACCCGGAAGAATATTCTTCCGACAGTTTGCGGAAGTTGGGTACCGGGTCCTCCGAAAATTTCAGGAAATTGATTTCCGTGGGATCAATGAAGGTTTCCAGCTGGAGAAACAGAATATTCACATCCAGATTCTCTTCGCTGGTCTCTTCCTTGCCCTCACTGGCAATGATCTCATTCATCAATTCCTCCGAATATCCTGTCGGCTGGCTGATTCCCGTATCAAAAAGAGTAACTGCCAGACAGTAAGGATATCCGTAATCTTCGTAGGCATAGGCAATGTTTCCGAAGTAATTGGACAGCACACGTTTTTCAAGAGCCAATCTGGTGGAAAAAGCAAAAGCCAGGACACCTATGATAATCAATGGAATATTCACCCAGTAGCGAAGTTTTCCCTTATACTTTCCTCCCTTTAAAAACAGCCATCCGCAAAACAGAAGCAGCAAAACAACAGCAGCTATAACCACTACCACCATAACCGGCGACAGATACTTATTCAGAATACTGAAGGCATCCGTGATACACAGTAAATCCGGTCCCGTAAAGGGTGTTACACGGTTTAACAGCAGTACGCCATTGACAATTCCAAGGGCGAACCAGATACAGTAGACCACCAAACGGACCAGAATACGTCTGCGAAACAGATAAACCACCAACGTCGTAGTAAAAATCAAAAAGGTATTATAGAGATAAATAATCGGACTTTCTGTCAGATAACTCCATGCAGCAGATACCGAATGGCGGGAAAATGTCTCCATTGTAAAATATACAAGGAAACATCCCACAAATTGTAACGGTACGGAAAGCAAGTTACAAAATTTAATAACCTGTTCACGATTCGGTTTTTTCCATGTTATTTTCTTCATATTTATTTCTCCATTCCGCTCTAAAGCGGCTATCAACACTTTAGGACAACTGTGCCAGGCGCTCCTTCACCTGTTCCATCATCTGGGTGTATTTTTCCAGCTTTGCCTTCTCCTCATCAACCTTTTTCTGAGGTGCTTTGCTGATAAAGCGTTCATTTCCAAGCATGTTATTGACACGGGCCAATTCCTTAGTCAGACGGTCTTCTTCCTTTTTCAAACGCTGAATTTCTTTTTCAATATCCACCAATTCCGCAAAAGGAATATAAATTACGGCCTGATGAAGTACTGCGGATACTGCATCGTCGGCAATTCCCGTCTTATCGGACTGTACCACTACCTCGCTGGCGTAGGCAAGGGTCGCAAAAAATACCTTACCCTTTTCAAAGGTATCCCGTACGGCCGCTTCCTCTGAAACCACATATACGGTGGCTTTCCGGCTGGGGGCTACATTCATGCTGGTACGAACGGCACGAATATTTCTTACGGCCTCCTTGATTAGTTCTACCGCGGCCTCCTCTTTCTCAAAGTTCCATTCCGGTTTCCACTGCGGCCATGAGGCAGTCATAATCGTTTCCTCGGACGGATTCAATGTGCAGTAAATTTCTTCTGAAATAAACGGCATAAACGGATGCAGTAATTTCAGAGCGCCGCCGAGAACGGTTTTCAAGGTCCACAGTACCGCTGCCTTCGTGGTATCCGTTTCGCTGTAGAGACGCGGTTTTACCATTTCAATATACCAATCGCAGAACTCCTCCCAGATAAAATCATACACCTTCTGGACAGCAATACCAAGCTCGTATTTTTCCATGTTTTCCGTTACTTCTCTGGCAACGGTATTATATTTGGATAAAATCCAGCGGTCTGCATCGGTAAGAGCTTCCAAATCCATCTGGGCCGGTACTTCCGCTTTTTCCAGATTCATCATAATGAAACGGGAAGCATTCCATACCTTGTTGGCAAAGTTACGGCTGGCCTCTACTCTTTCCCAATAGAAACGCATATCATTACCTGGCGCATTGCCGGTAATCAGCGTAAGACGCAGCGCATCCGCGCCATACTTATCAATCACTTCCAGCGGATCGATACCATTATTCAATGACTTGCTCATTTTCCGTCCCAGGGAATCACGCACCAGACCGTGAATCAATACATGGTGGAACGGGGATTTACCCGTCTGCTCAAGTCCGGAAAATACCATACGGATTACCCAGAACAGAATAATGTCATAACCGGTAACCAATACATCCGTCGGATAGAAATATTCCATCTCCGGTGTTTTCTCCGGCCAGCCCAGGGTCGAAAACGGCCACAGGGCAGAAGAAAACCAGGTATCCAGGGAATCTTCATCCTGCGTCAGATGAGCGCTTCCACACTGCGGGCATACGGACGGCGCGCCGCCGCGTTTTACAATGGTTTTGCCGCAGTCGTCACAGTAATAAGCCGGAATCCGGTGACCCCACCATAACTGACGGGAAATGCACCAGTCCTTCATATTTTCAAGCCAGTGCAGATACGTCTTGTCAAAACGTTCCGGAACAAAGGTCAGCTCTCCTCTTTCATAAGAACGGATTGTCTCCTGGGCCATGTCATGCATCTTTACAAACCACTGCGGCTTGATCATCGGTTCTACCGTCGTGTGACAACGGTCATGTGTACCTACGGCATGGCTGTGAGGCACTACTTTTACCAGAAGTCCCAGCTTATCCAGGTCTTCCACCATGGCTTTTCTGGCCTCATAACGATCCATACCCGCGTACTTTCCGCCCAGTTCATTGATCGTGGCATCGTCATTCAGAATATTAATTTCTTCCAGATCATGACGTTTTCCCACCTCAAAGTCGTTGGGGTCGTGCGCAGGTGTGATCTTTACGCAGCCGGTTCCAAATTCTTTATCTACATATTCGTCGGCGATAACCGGAATCTGACGGTCTGTCAGAGGCAGCTGCAGCATCTTTCCGATAATATCCGTATACCGTTCATCTTCCGGGTTTACGGCCACGGCGGTATCACCCAGCAAGGTTTCCGGACGGGTGGTGGCAATCTCTACGAATCTGCCTTCCTCTCCCACTACCGGATAGTTGATATGCCAGAAATAGCCATCCTGATCCTCATGAATTACTTCCGCATCGGACAGGGACGTCTGGCATTTCGGACACCAGTTGATAATACGGCTGCCTTTATAAATCCAGCCTTTCTCATACAGGCGTACAAACACTTCTTCAACGGCTTTGGAACAGCCCTCGTCCATGGTGAACCGTTCTCTCTCCCAGTCAGCAGAGGAACCCAGTTTTTTCAGCTGATTAACAATCCGGTTACCATATTCTTCCTTCCATGCCCAGGCATGTTTCAAAAATTCTTCTCTGCCAATCTCATGCTTATCAATTCCCTGGTCTTTCAGCATATTGGTTACTTTTACTTCCGTAGCAATGGCTGCATGGTCCGTACCTGGCTGCCAGAGTGCCTCATATCCCTGCATTCTCTTAAAACGAATCAGGATATCCTGCATAGTATTATCCAATGCATGTCCCATGTGTAACTGACCCGTTACATTTGGCGGGGGCATAACAATTGTAAATGGTTTCTTATCGGGATTTACTTTTGCGTGAAAATAGCCGCCTTTGATCCATTTCTCATAGAGACGGTCTTCCAGACCCTTCGGGTCATACGTTTTTGCCAATTCTTTACTCATTGGTAGAAACCTCCTTAACATATAAAA
Organism: uncultured Hoministercoradaptatus sp.; assembly: GCA_964427045.1. Taxonomy (GTDB): domain Bacteria; phylum Bacillota; class Clostridia; order Lachnospirales; family Lachnospiraceae; genus Oliverpabstia. Next base: position 4,971 of record CAYRTA010000056.1, read on the forward strand.
AGAATCCTGCGTCGAGCGTTTTTATTTCATCGGGAACCGGATGGATTCAAAATCAAATCCTTCCCATGAAATAGAAAAGCCCTTCATGCATACACATGAAGGGCGAATATCTCGCGGTACCACCTTACTTATTACAGAACCTATAACAAACATCGCATCATAAGTCCCATAACATCTCATTCGTCCGGTAACGGGGACGATTCGTGCAGACTTACTTAACAGCCCGCTTCTACCTGTAATGATCATCCGGTATCTGCGCAGGGGTTCTGTCTGCCAGTTCCAAAGCTACCTTCCGCATCCACGTTCCGGGGATATCTTTCAGCCTGCGAATATCCTTCTCTTTCGGGGTTCTATGCGTACTCCTCTTCTTCCTAACCTTTTGATTTCAATTTGCATCCTACCATAACAGGATTTTTTCCCCTTGTCAAGGGTCCGGCGCATTTTTTCTAAGTCCTATTGTATAGGCGCATTTTTTCTAAGTCCTATGCGGTTCTGCAAATCATCCTCATCGGGTTCGCTTTGGTTTTCTTCCTTAATAATCTCTTCTTCCCCATCCGGTTCCTCTTGCTGAGTACTGGAAATCGGCGGCGTCCGATCTAACGCATTCTCCGAGCCGGCAGACATGCGTTCATACAAAAGGACGCCAATCATAACCACCACCACCAGAATAAAAACTGTGACAATCCGGATCGGTGCTTTCATCCTCTTGGATTCTTCCATGGGCCCGGTCATTTCTCTTTCTTCCTCCATTTCATCCGGCAGTTATACCAGATGTTTCCAAACGCCATCCATAGCTTCCACAATCCGCCTATAGTTGGCATATTTTCTATCATATATCGCTGCCCGTTCCGGGTCTGGTGTCAGTAATTCACCCAGTTTTACACAACGTCTGGCCGCATCATCATAATCCCTGTAAATCCCCGCGCAGACGCCTGCCGCAATGGCAGCACCTTTGGCTCCCAGCTCCACATTCGGAATCAGGCGGACCGGAATATTTAAAATATCCGCAAACATCTGGGCCCACACCGGGGAATTCACCACACCGCCGGCCAGACGCAGGTAGTCCGGTTTGGTACGGTTTTTCATCAGTGCGTCAACATGCTTCCGATGGGCAAAAACCACACCCTCGTAGACGGCCCTGATCACATGCCCCGTATTATGATAACCATTCAGGCCCACCAGCATACCGCGGGCCATGGGATTTTCGTTGGATGCATAAAGAAATGGCGCATAGTATACGTGACATTCTTCCGGGGCAATGGCAGATACCATTTGATTCAACTGATCATAATCCGTCTCTTTCAGAAGTTTCATCACCCATTCCAGATTTCCCGCGGAAGCCGCACTGCTTTCCTCCGCCAAAATGTACTCCGGATTGCAAAAGATGGAATTCATGGCTATGGAATGATCATCGATAATCTTCGGCGACACATATTCATTGATTCCCCAGGTTCCGGCAATGACGCACAAATCCATCGGATTTACATTGCCCATGGCAAGGGCGCAGGAATCAATGTCAAAAATTCCTCCAGCCACCGGTGTTCCTTCCTTCAGCCCCGTTTCCCTGGCCGCTTCCTTGGTCACTCTTCCCGCCGCTTCATAGGATTTGCAAACAGGCGGCAGGCTATCATATATCTCTTCAATGCCAAAGGCCTCCAGCAATTCTCTGTCATATGCTTTCGTATACAAATTCAAAAGGTTCGTTCCTGAAATATCCGTATATTCCGCGTACACCTCTCCTGTCAGACAAAAACGAACGAAATCCTTCATGGAAAGCACGGCTCCAATGCTATCGTACACCGCACGTTCGTGATCTTTCAGCCAGCGAAGCAATGCCACCGGCTGACAGGCCATAATCTTCTGGGCGGTTTTCTTATAAATCCGGTCGGCCGTCCCGTCGGCCGTCCATGCCAATTCATAGGAAAGCGCACGGCCATCGGTGGAACCTATGCCCTCATACAAATCCTTATAGTCCTTGTCCAGAAGGTATAAGCCTTTTCCATGGCCGGAGATACCCACTGCCAGAATCTCTCCGTCACACACCTTCACCACATCAGCGACGATCTGATAATTAGCCCTCCGAATTTCATCCAGACTTCTCTGGGTGAATCCTTCCTGCGGCGTATGTACGGGAATCTGAATACTCTTTTTGCAGACCTGGTTTCCCTCCAGATCAAAAAGAGCCGCTTTGCTGTATGTTCCTCCGTTATCAATTCCTAAAAGATACTGTTTCATATCTCCCTTTTCCTTTCCCTGGTTTTTTCCCTCTATCCTCTTACTTTGCTTTGGGATACTCCGTGCACAGCAGACGGTAGGCCGGTTCATCTTCTTCAATCGTGGGGAAACGTCCAATGGGTTCATAGAACCGGTTGTCATTTTCATCATCGTTGCACATGGACACTTCACCCAGAAGTACCGGGCCGGTTCCCGGTTCCAACTCGAAATCATGATACATATATTTATAAACTGTGATACTTTCACCAGGACACAATTTTACCTGCGTTCCTGCTTTCACAACAAATTCCCGTCCGTCACAATGTACCGTCACATCGGTATCCGCAAAGGAACCGTCTTCATTGGAATTATATACGCGAATCAGCACGTTGCCGCCGCCCCGGTTGATAATGTCCTCCATCTTATTCCAGTGAAAATGCATCGGCGCCATCTGGCCTTCCTTTATATATAGAAGCTTTTCCGCATAGGTTTTCGTATACTTTTCCGGCAGCTTTACATTTCCATTTCTAAGCGTGATCAGGGAAAAACCTACTTTGTCAAAATCACCCAGTCCATAATCGGTAATATCCCAGCCCAGCATATTTTCCCGAATTTCATCATATTCATGTCCTTTTGTCTGCCACTGCTCCGGCGTAAAGCCGCAAAACGGCGGAAGCTGAAAGCCGCATTTTTGAACCATTGCCTCCATTTCTTTTAATGCCGCATTAATTTCTGATCGTTTCATGCTGCCTACCTCCCTATCAGTTTCTTACCTTCCTGATTTTTTCATACTATACACGACGGGCAGGCAGTAAACCTGCCTGCCCATATATATAGTTTATTATACAACATCACATAGCCGTAAGCAAGAGATTATGCTCCAGACACTTCAGCAAATACCGTTTGAGCGCCGCTCTCTCCTCCGCGCTCATCTGACAGTCACGATTCAAACTGACCCAAAAAGCAGCCAGATTAGAAAGCAGCATTGTACTTTGTATGATCGCCGGTACTGTCGTTGGCAGAGAACCATCCTTCCTCATTTTCTCCACGATTTGATCCAGACGTTTGAAAAAATATTTGGATTCGTGTTTACATTTGCCCCATTCACCCCGGAAAGACTGGGATGTGTGCACACACTCCTGGACGACCTGATGAACCATCGTGGAAGAGCCGGTTCCATAGAAGATCTCCTCGATCCAGTCTAAGACCGCCATATACTTTTCCTCAAAGGAGGGCAAATGCTCCGTTCGCTTTTCAATTTCCCAAAAGCTTTTGACCATACTGTAAAGCATGGCACGTGCAATCATTTCCTCTTTACTTTTAAAATATTCATAGGCTGTTCCTTTGCCGATCCCTGCCCGCTTCGTAATCACAGAAACCTTCAGCTCCGAAGCATCCGCACCTTCCGCCAGCAGTTCACAGACCGCATCGTAAAGTTTTCTCTCTTTTTCGGCCAATGGATAAACATCCGTAAAATTCTCAGCCATTTAGATTTCTCCTTTTGTCATCTCTTCGATTCGTTCCACAGTCTCCGGAATATAGTCTCTGTCATCCAGTTCTTTTTCTTCGTGATCATGGTATTCTTTCCGATTTAGGATGTCATATATACAGGGCACGACAAACAAGGTGAGAATCGTTCCGTATAAAAGGCCGCCAATGGTTACCACCGCCATAGGCTGTACCATATCCGATCCCATACCTACGCCTAAGGCCATCGTTGACAGACCTAAGATCGTAGTCAGCGCAGTCATCAAAATCGGTCGCATTCTGGTCTTTCCTGCGGTTATGATTGCTTTTCGTTTTTCCATACCGCCGGCCCGAAGCTGGTTAATATAGTCTACCAACACGATACCATTGTTTACAATAATACCGGTCAGCATAACGAAACCAATCATGGCAATGACACTGACTTCCTGATTGGCAATCACCAGTCCCAGGAAACCGCCCGTAAAGGCCAGAGGCATGGTAAACATTACGATAAACGGAGAAAGCAGGGACTGGAACTGGGCAACCATAATCAAATAAATAAATACAACTGCCAAAGCCAGCATCTTCAGCACCTCCGTCATGGCACTGTTAATAGTCTCATCCTCTCCTGCCATTTCAATGGAATATCCATCCGGCACTTCATAGTCATCCAGCTTATCCTGCACATCGTTTGCCACCAAACCGATATTATATCCATCACTGATGGATGCACTGACCGTAAGATAACGGGTCTGGTCAATTCGCATGATGGAATCCGGACCTTCGGCATCCACGAAATCCGCCAGATCTTCCAGTGGAATCTCTTCTGTATTTCCTTCCGAATCCGTAGCAGTAATGGTAAAGTTTTTCACATCTTCTCTGGTATATTCCGTCTGCGCCTCATCGATGACGAACACATCGTAATCCTTGCTATCGGTTGAAAGAGTGGTGGCGGAGGAAGCCTCGGATAGTTCGGCGTAAACCTGCTGGTAAATCTGTGCCACGGTCAGATTGTGCTCTGAAGCCGCCGCCTTATCCACTACCAGACGTAGTTCTTCGGTAGTATCTTCCAGGCCATCTGATATATTCTCCAGCCCCTCTGTCTGATTCAAAATTTCCGCCACATCTTTCGCGATTTCCTGCAAGGTATCCATCTCACGGCCACGAATCTGGATGGAAATTCCGCTGCCGCCCAGAGCCGATAAATCCATATTATCGGTGCTGACACTGATTTCACAATCCAAATCTTCTGTTCGTGCCAGAATCTCCTTAGAAAGTTCCTGGCCGGTCAGTTTCTTATTTTCTGATAAAATCAGATAAATCGAAGCCGACTCGGAAGAACTTCCGCCGGTCAGCAGACTCATGCCAGAGCTGCCGCCTGCCATGGCGCCCATTTCTTCAATATCCTCCAAATCCGTAAGGCGGGCCATAACTTCATCGGCCATGGCGCCGGTTTCTTCCACGGTGCTGCCCTCCGGCATCGTAACCGTAACGGATGTCTGGGTACTTTCCATGGACGGCATAAACGCCGTACCTTTGGCAAATGCCAGCATCATGGAGATAACCAGCAAAGCCAGCGCACCCAATAATACAAAAGCTTTTCGTTTCAGCATTTTCTGCATTAACGATTCATAAGCAGCGCTCATGCGGTCCAGAAGCGGATGCTTCTTTTCATGATTCTTTTTCAATATACTGGTAGACATAGCCGGAACCAGGGACAGCGCGATGGCAAGACTTGCCAGCAGCGAATATCCGATGGTCAGACCCATATCCACAAATAACTGACGGGTAATTCCCTCCGTAAATACAATGGGAAGGAATACACATACGGTTGTCAGCGTAGAAGCCGTAATCGCGCCGGAAACCTGGCGGGCGCCCTGTACGGCCGCCTTTCGAATAGGCACGCCCAGACTTCGCATACGGTAAATATTTTCAATTACTACGATAGAATTATCTACCAGCATACCGACACCAAGAGCAAGACCGGAAAGGGATATGACATTCAAACTGATACCGCTGAAATACATCAGCACAATGGCGCCCAGCACACTGATCGGGATGGAGCATGCCACAATAGCCGTAGGCCGGATATCCTTTAAAAACAGGAATAGAATCAAAATTGCCAGCACGGCGCCGGATAACAGGTTATTTAAAACGGAATCCACAACAAAATCAATATAGACTCCCTGATCCATCAGAGAAGTAAAGTGCAGACCATCGTATTCCTTCTCCAGAGCTTCAAACCGGTCTTTGATCCGGTCAGACACATCACCGGTGGAATATCCGGTCTGTTTTTGCATGGTCACTAACACGCCGGCTTTTCCGTTGATCTTCGCATATACTTCGGAAGAATCATTGGTAATCTCCACATCTGCCACATCAGACAGTTTAATGGGATCCAGGTTATCAAGTCCCAGGTCAAACAATACCAGGTCCTCCAGTCCCTGGGTATCGGTAAACTTATCTCCCACACGAACCAGATACTGAATTCCCTCTTCTTCCACATAGCCTGCCGGCATACTGAAATTCTGCGCCACCAAAATCTGGGAAATCATGGATGTTGTAATAGTATTTTCCAGATTAGCCGCATCAAGTGCCGCCTGTTTCGCATCCGCCAATTGTTCTCTTCCCTCATCCAATTGGGACTGTCCCTGGCTAATCTGGGCAGCCCCGGAAGATAGCTGGGCCGAGGCGGAAGCCATCTCAATGGTAGCAGCGATTTCCTGCTGATTTAACTGCCCAACTGCTTCATTCATGGTCAGTTTTCCTGCAGCCACCTGTTCCTTGGCCGCCAAAATCTGCTCCTTAGCCTGACTTAACTGGGCTTTACTGGATGCTATGGTATCATCATCGGGAAGCTGAGACGCAACGGCCTGCAGGGAAGCAATATTTCCATCCAATAATTCCAATGTTGCTTCCAGGCTGGCGATCTCTCCCTGCAAGCTGGTGATCTGAGCTTGTACGGCGGACATCTGGGCCGTAAGTTCAGCCAGCGTTTCCAGATCACCCGTGCTTTCTGCTATATCATATTGCTGCTGCAGTAAGTCATAACTTTGCTGAAGCTGTTCCAATGCGGCATTGGCCTGCTCCAGGCCTTCGGCCACCTGGGCGCGCTGTGCATTCAGCTGTTCCAGACTGCTTTTTACCTGCTCGGCAGAAGCAAGTTCCTCCTCCGCCGATTCAATCTCCGCCAATTTATTTTCCAGATCCAGTTCCGTCTTTAGAAGATCCATCTGGCCGGATTGCAGCTGTGTCTTGGCATCCGAAAGCTGGGATGCCATGGCATTCTTACCGCTTTCTAACTGAGCCTTTCCACTGTTTAACTCCGCCTGGGCATTATCCAACTCCGCCTGGGCATCGTCCAGCTCCTTCTCTGCATCCGAAAAGCTAAGTCCCATGGCAGCGGCAACCTTCTCATTCATACTGTCAATTTTATCCTGACGGATAGTTACCTGTACGCGTTCTTCTACCTCGCCGCCGGCGGATACGGAGGCCACACCCTCAATACTTTCCAGTTCAGATAACAGCTCGTTCTCAACCAGACTGGTAATGCTAATCTCATCCAGATCATCTTTCTCTATGGCAGCAACCATAATGGGCATCATATCCGGATTCAATTTCATAATCATGGGACTGCCTATACTATCATCCCAGTATGCCTCAATCTGGTCCAGATTTTCCCTCATTTCCAGGCTGACCGAATCCATATCTGTTGACTGGGAAAACTCCAGAATCACCATGGACATGTTCTGGCTGGAAACAGACTGAATGGTTTCTATGTTACTTACCGTAGCCATGGCCTGCTCTACCGGCCTGGTAACCTGTGTCTCCACTTCCTCGGGACTGGCCCCCGGATAGGTCGTAATCACCAATGCGTAGGGCAGATTCATACTGGGTAACAGATCGGTAGTCATATTGGTAAATGAAACAACTCCCAAAATCAATACCAGCACTACAGCAACCATAACCGTATATGGTTTCTTCACACTAAATTTCGGTATCATACGGGTCTCCTTTTTATATGTTTTCCGACCGACTGGTCGGTTCTGAGACAGTATAGCATATTTAAAGCACAAAAAAAAGACCTTGCCTGGTCTTTAGATTTTTTTAATATTTGGGATGTTCAGGCCCGATAATCCTGATTTAAGAGGAAACCAAATTTATTCGTTGCGGAGGTAAATAAAATTGGTAAATCATGGATTACCGGGAACTGTCACCCTGCCGTTTAATCTTTGCCCATATAAGTACCAGGATACATGCCCATAGGCGGTACTTAATGGAACCGTATAAATTTCACGTGTAAGGTTCCGCAGCAGTCAACTGCCGCGAACATTCCATAGAGGATAAAAAATGACCGCTCCCCGACAGAAAAGCAGCCACCATTTTTCGCTCAGAAAAATAGAAAGTAAAACTTTACTCGGAAGTCTTAACCTTAATCACACAACAAGCAGGTTTCCTGACTTACAGATCAACAGTTGATTCTCCTTCTCATATCCGAAGATACAATGGACTATTGAATCGCCCTCCCTGAATACAGTGACCGGATCGCTCAGGACTCTCACCTGATTCCCTCTCTCACCAACAGACTTTGTCTGCAGATGCACTCGAAGTGCTTCTATGGAATTTATACAAATAATATAATATCAGCATTCCCCTACGCCGTCAAGAACAAGTTTTTTAAAGCAAATGAGCACTGTAGGTTTACAATACATGTGTTACAACTGAATAATTAAAAGACGGAAATACC
>CAYRTA010000057.1:0-13344 GCA_964427045.1 uncultured Hoministercoradaptatus sp.
CATCATTATTTACCTTATCAATAGTTGCCAATAACTCTTCCTGGGATACATCTTCCGGAAGAAGAAATTTCACGCACTCCACGCCCAATGTCTCACAGCGTTTGGTTGCGCCTCTCTCATAAGAAATATCACTTCCGTTTTCACCCACACGGATGATACCCAGTGTAGGATTTACATTTTTTTCTTTTAATTGAGCAACCTGTGCTTTAATTCTCTCATTTAAAGCAGCGGTAACTTCTTTTCCAAGTAATTGTTTTGCCATGGGTAGATCCTCCTTATTTTAATCTGCCAAGTACACTGTTAAATACATCATCCGCAATTTTGGTATATTTCTCCAGCATTGCATCACATTTCGCATTTAACTCTTCTGCGTACTCTCTGTTCTTCATGGATTTGGTGTTAATGTATACGTTCAGGCTGGCCCCCTGCAAAGCTGCTTTCAAAAAAGCAGCACCTACACCGGCATCACTGATCGCCAACGCAGAACCTTTGGCCGCAAATTCTACTACCAGATCAATAGCCTCGCAGCATTTCTCCATAATTTCCATGGGAACAGAACAGGCATCCTTGAGAACGATCTCCATCACACGAGCCTTCTCTGCTTTCTCTTCCTCAGTCGTTCTCGGCATACCATAAGCTTTGGACAATGGCTCAAATACCTCCGCGTCCAGCTCGATCAGCCGAAGTAAATCTTCCTGCAATTTGTCTGCTTTCGCTTTCAACTCATACATTTCTTCTTCCACATCGGCATATTTCTTTTTGCCGACGGTCAGACTGCCTACCATATTGCCCAGTGCAGTTCCCACGGCACCTACCAGCGCAGAAGCGCCGCCGCCGCCTGGAACCGGAGCTTTGGAAGCTAATACCTCAACGAATTCATTACATGGTACAGTTGAAAATCCCATTTTTATCTCCTTTCTATTTTGCCGGTACTTTTATAAGCCGGAAAACCCATAATAATATATATCATGATACGGGAAGCTCCCTGTATCAGATTTATTTCGCCAGTGCCTTAATCATGCTGATAGAAATATCGCCGACAACGGCCATATCCTCAGCCTGAAAAGTAACCGGGAAATTATCGGAAAATAAAATTTGTGAAGAAGGTGGGAATTCTTCATCACCTTCCCATAAAATCATCTGTAGACGATAGCCGTCGAGGAATTCGAATTCGTAAGAAATATCGCCGTGGGGGATACGCTTAGCTTCTATTTTTTCCATGGCCCGTGCAAACAGATCTTGCTTATTGCCATACCCATAGGCCAAACGCAAGATACATCTTCCATTAAACTGTTTCAGATAAACACTGCCCCAGGGTGCTTCCCGGTAAGTAATAAACTTTCCGGTAGATACTGCCGAAGCCCCTTCCACAAGATACCGCAGTACCAAAATTCTGGCATTGACAGCCGTTTCCAAAGGATAGTACCCGATTACCGTTTCGGGTTTATGTACTACCTGATAATCCGGATGAGAAACCTGGTACTCCACTCCCATTAAATGAATGGTAAATACTCCATTTTCCTCATCATAAGGAAGTCCCGTCTGCAGACTGATCTCTTTTGGGTCCGCCTTACGGTACAATTCCATATAATGTTCATAAGGAAGCCGCTCCTTACTATCCTTCGCATATTGCAACTCCATACTGCTTATATCTCCTGTCTGTCTATATTTCCGCGGGCAGCGAACCAGGCAGCCATACCTGCATGTCCATCTGACGACTGCCGCGAGGGTTAAATCTAATACTCGTTAATCCTGAATGACGGATGGGAACAAAGTGGAATCCGTATGCGGCAGGAAACAGCAGGCAACGAATTCATCCATATAACCAGGAACCGTACTCAGTTCCAGATAGGTCATATTCGAAGCCAATTCATACGTTTTCTTCTCCGCCTCATTTGACAAAAGCATCGCATAAGATCCGGACAAAGAAGAATTGCCAATATAATGGAACATCTCCAGCGGAATATCCGGGAACATACCGATATTCACCGCATTCTTCATGTTGATACCACTGCCGATACCGCCTGCAACATACACGCTCTCAATCATGGACACATCAAATTCCAGTGAACCGAGCATCGTGCGGATTGCAGAGAAAATGGCACCCTTCGCACGAATAAAATTATCAATATCAACTTCCGTGATTTCCACATCTTTATCCGCGCCTGCGTCAGCCGCGAAAGCAAGCACATAGCTTCCCATGTCATATTTATCATGGCGGACCCGCTTTCCTTCGCGGGCAAATTTACCCTTTGGATTGATGATTCCGGTACGGAACAATTCACTAATCACATCAATGATTCCCGAACCGCACAAACCAATCGGCTTCTGTCCCGCATCACCGATAATGGAAAAACTTGGCTCCATAGTTTCTTTGTCAATGGTACACGCCTCGATAGCGCCATCTGTGGCACGCATACCGCAGCTGATATCGCCGCCCTCGAAAGCAGGGCCTGCCGAGCAGGCGCAGCTCATCATAAAATCAGAATTTCCAAATACCAGCTCACCATTGGTACCAAGGTCGATAAACAATGAAAATTCCGGCTTATTCCAGATCATGCTGACTAATGTACCTGCAGTAATATCACCGCCAACATAGCTTCCGATATTAGGTGCAATAATAATATGTGCATCCGGATGGATCCGAATACCAAGATCGCGGGCATATAAAGCGTTCGTCCGATAGAAAGTAGGAATATAGGGTTCCATACGAATCGGATTGGAATCCACACCCGCAAACAGATGATTCATGGTTGTATTTCCGGCTACACACATCCGATAGATGCGGTTTACCGGAAATTTTGCAGATTGACACATCTGCATAATCATAGGATTGATTGTTTCCTCAATGACTGCCTTCTGTAACTTTGCCTTTCCGCCCGGCTTGTCCGCCTCAATAATACGGTTAATAACATCCGCGCCATAACGAATCTGTCCGTTTCCTGAAGATGCCTTGCCCAGAATTTCTCCGGTCAGCATATTTACCAACAGGGCAGAAACCGTAGTTGTACCAATATCCACGGCCAAACCGGCTGCAACAACCGGTTCGTCCTTCGGGAAAATATCATAAATAAACAAATTTCCCACTGAAGATTTACTGATTACACAACGAACGGCAAAATGACTTTCTCTTAAAACAACTGCCAGCTTTCTTAAAACAGTATAAGGCATGGTTACTTTTGCAGCGCCAGTCAGTTTTTTAAGTGCGCGCTCCAGCCTTTCGTTATCCGGCATTGTATCATCCAGCGTCGGCTCCCGCATGGTTACCTCGATGATATCCATGTCATTTTTCAACTCGATGCCAGCGCCAGTGATATCATTTTTTGCATTTTCAAAAATAGCAATTTCTTCCGGTGAACTTAAATCCGCAACTTTCATTCTGCTTCTGTAAGCGGAAGCAATATCAGGAACCTCTACCTCAATATCGCCAATCACTTTACTGCCGCAGGCCAATCTCCACCCGTCAGCATATTCTTCCTCTGAAATATGTCTGGTCTGTCGGGAATCCAGCTCTCCGCTTAACAGTTTTACCTTGCACTTTCCGCAGGAACCGTTGCCGGAGCATGGGGCATCGATTGCTACATTCGTCTTCTTTGCAACATCCAGCAAGACCTCTTCATCTGCTGCATATGCTTCGACGGCCTCTCCGTTTTCGAAACGAAACGTCACTTTAAACATGATTTAAGCTTCTCCTTTTATGCAATTTTACTTCACTCTAGCCTATAGAATATCATATTTTGGTAAAAGCGTCAATGTTCTCAGCCATCTCCGCCACAGTCTTTTGCAAAATCGGGTGGCGTAAATATGGCGCGATCTGCCTTAATGGAAGCAGTACAAAATCCCGCTTATGCATTTCAATATGGGGGATCTGTAAATCTTCCGCATCCATGACAAGATCATCATACATGATAATATCCAGATCCAGTGTCCGCGGCCCCCACCGAATCAATCGCTCCCGTTTTGCCTCCTGTTCAATTTCATGAAGCAGGTCAAGCAGTTCATAAGGAGGCAGCAGCGTACGTAATTCCAAAACACTATTCAGAAAGGCATCCTGTTCCACACCGCCATATGGCTCCGTCTCCAGATAGTCGGCCACCTTAGTTACCCGGCAGTCCTTATTTTCCTGCAAACGTTTTACTCCCAAATCCAAATACGCCTTCCGGTCGCCCATATTGGAACCTAATGCGATGTACGCTTTATGCCATTTTCGGGATATCTTAAGAGATACGGTTTCAAGAGGTAAACCAATCGGCGCCCATGGCTTCTTGATTTCCAGATCAACAGCCTGTACCAAAGGGAACGTAAGCAGAATCCGGGACGCCAGTTCTTCCGCCAATGTTTCCAACAACCGATGGGTGTGACTTTCCGTATACTGTTTTATAAAGTGACAAACCTCACCGTAATTGACAGACTCTGCAAGATCATCCGACAGTCCGGCCTTTCTGGTTGACAAATGAAGAATAGCTGAGATCAGAAATTTCTGTCCCAGCACATTTTCTTCCGGATATACTCCATGTTTTGCAAAAATTTCAAGATTTTGAATGGTAATTTGATCCATCGGGATTTCCCTTTCCTATTCTATTTTGCCAATATCGCTTCCGCCATCTTTATGATCCGGATATTCTCTTTAATATCGTGGACACGGACAAAAGCGCAGCCTTTCATGACTCCCATGACCGTAGTGGCTAAAGTACCTTCCACGCGCTGATCGGCCGGAAGATCAAGCGTCAGGCCAATCACGGATTTTCTGGATGTGCCCAGAAGAATGGGATATCCCAGTTTATGCATGATTTCCAGATGATTGATAATTTCCAGATTCATTTCATAATTCTTGCCGAAACCAACTCCGGGATCCAAAATAATTTTATCATCGGCCACACCTGCTTTTTTGGCCAGGGCCACACATTCTTCCAAATCCGTCAGGAAGTCCTCCTGAAAGTTGTTATAGGAAGCCTCTGTCCGGTTATGCATCAGGCAGCAGGCAGCGCCATACCTGGCTGTCAGTTCTGCCACCTTGAAATCATGCTTAAAGCCCCAGATATCATTGACCAGATCGGCGCCCGCTTTCAGCGCGGCTTCCGCCACTGCTCCCTTATAAGTATCAATAGACACCGGAATATCAAAATTCTTTTTTACCGCTTCGATGACCGGGGTTACACGGGCAATCTCCTCTTCATCTGAAATTACCTGATGACCTGGACGGGTGGATTCGCCGCCTATATCCACAATATCCGCTCCCTCCAAAATCATTTCTTCCGCATGTTTCAGGGCCGCATCCAAATTATTGAATTTGCCGCCGTCAGAAAAGGAATCCGGGGTCACATTCAGAATACCCATGACATAGCAATGTTTATCTAAATCAAATGTCTTATTTCCAATAATCATCTTACCCTACCTCTTAATATGTAATATGCAAATTTTTCTTTTCTTCGCTCCAGTTACACGCTTCACTGGCCGGACAGGAAAAACACAGACGGGAACGTTTATCTGCCTGATAAAGTAAACCAATCAGCGGGTCATCCGATTCGGCAGGCTTCCGATGGGCCATAATCGCATTGCAGATTCGCGCGCACTCCTCCTTTGGACAACCACAGTCTTCCAAAATTTCCCGGGCAATTCTTGCGCCTGAGAGATGATGGGGTGTTCCCACTGTCATCTGCTCATAACGGCCAATATCATGAAGCAATGCCGCAGCATAAATAATGGTTCTGGACAAACCAAGATGTTCTTCCAAATTCTGAATATACATCAACCTTGCCACATCGAGGAAATGCTCCATGGTATGCCTGCAGAAAAAACGCTCTTTCTCTGCTTTCTGCAGCGCCTGAAACTGTTCCTGGTACCGGGGATGACGATATATTTCATTGATCAAATCCATTTATTTCACCATCTGCATAAATGTTTGCTGCAGCGTATAATCTTCGTTGAAAGCACCACGGGTCATAATCGTCACCGTCTTTGTTCCAGGCTTTTGTACGCCGCGCATAGTCATACACATGTGTTCCGCTTCCAGCATGACCATAACCCCTTTCGGTTCCAGATATTTTTCCAGCGCATCCGCAATCTGCGCCGTCATATTCTCCTGAATCTGTGGCCGTCTTGCATACACTTCCACCGTTCTCGCCAGTTTACTCAGGCCTGCCACCCGTTCATTGGGAATGTAAGCTACATGCGCTTTTCCATAAAAGGGCAGTAAATGATGCTCACAGGTAGAATAAAAAGTAATATCCTTTTCTAAAACTATATTATTATTTGTCGCATGGAACTGTTTTTTCAAATGCACAGATGCATCCTCATTGAGTCCTCCATAGATCTGCTCACACATACGTGCGATCCGGTCCGGCGTTTCCAACAAACCTTCCCGGTTTACATCCTCTCCAATGCCCTCCAACAACAGGCGTATCCCTTGTTTAATCTTCTCGTGGTCCATTCTTAGTTTTATCCTCCTTTTGACTAATCGGGACAAATAAAATTTTGTAATAAAAAAAATCCCGATGTGAATGAATCAGGAACAAATAATAATCGTATTATCCCTTCACAAGCGAGATGAAACCATCTATGTGTTGCAACGGGTGCGTGTCTCATATCGCAAACAGCCATAAACTGTTTTCGTTTCCGCGGCAACTCCCCATCCATGGAACACTTAACGCATGAAACACTATTTTGCAATTATTAATTATTTCTATGCTTCTTTCGCACGCACCTATTATACCATCATCATTACACAAATGCCATAAGAAAAACAAAAAACTGTCATAAAAATAACAAACTGGTTATTTTTATGACAGTTTAAACAGCTTATAGGAATAACAAATTATTCTCCCGTTTCGGCCAATTTTTTCTCCTGTTCAGCCTGCACTTCCGGAAATGCGGAAAGCATTGGCTTTTCCTTCGCGCCCTTTAATCTGCGGCCGACATAGTTTTTCGTAATCGCATATACTTGCGGGGACAGAACAAGAACACCAATCAAGTTGGGGATCATCATCAGTCCGTTAAAGGTATCGGCCAAATCCCAGGCCAGATTATCACCCATAACAGCACCGCCGAAAATTGCCACAACAAAGATTACACGGTATACGATGGTGTACTTCTCACCAAAGAGAAATTCGCAGGCTTTTGTTCCATAATGACTCCAGCCAAGTACGGTGGAGAATGCAAACAACATAACAGCGATAGCCACAAATGCAGCACCAATCTGACCAAAATGAATAGAAAATACGGTAGAAACAATATTGGCCTTTGTCAGTTCAACACCATTGTAAGTTGCCTGGGTAACGCCGGTATCCAAATCAACCAAGCCAGATGATAATACGGAAAAAGCAGTCAGCGTACATACAACAATGGTATCTGCAAATACTTCAAAAATACCCCACATACCCTGTCGTACCGGTTCACTTACATTCGAATTGGAATGCACCATAACAGAAGAACCAAGACCGGCCTCGTTTGAGAATACGCCACGCTTCATACCCTGTTCGATGGCCAGCTTAACACCGTAACCAACAATACCGCCGCCTGCAGCCTGCAGTGCAAACGCGCCGCGGAAAATAGCAGAAAATACAGCACCTGCATGGCTGATATTGGTTATAAAAATCACAATACTTCCGACAATGTAAATGACAACCATGAATGGAACAATTTTCTCTGTTACAGAAGCAATTCGTTTCAGGCCGCCAACGATTACCAAACCACCAACAATAAGAACTACAATACCGGTTACCCAGGTCGGAACACCAAATACCGAATTCATATTACCGGAAATGGAGTTTACCTGTGTCATGTTACCAATACCGAAGGAAGCCAGGAAACAGAATACAGAGAACAGCACTGCCAGAATCATACCAATTCCTTTACAGCCTTTTTTCGCACCCAGACCATCTCTCAGATAGTACATCGCACCGCCGGACCACTCGCCAGCTTTATTTTTTCTTCGATAATAGATACCCAGAACGTTTTCGGAATAGTTAGTCATCATGCCAAAGAATGCAATCAGCCACATCCAGAAGACAGCGCCAGGACCGCCGACAATAATTGCGCCTGCTACACCAACGATATTTCCGGTACCTACGGTAGCAGCCAATGCCGTACACAACGACTGGAACTGGGAAATCGATTTGTCCTCCGTGTGACCGGTAACATTTTTATCTTTGAATATGGCGCCAATCGTCTGTTTCATCCAATGTCCAATGTGACTAATTTGAAAAAATTTCGTCAGACAGGTCATTAACACACCCACAAATGCCAATAAGATCAGCGCTGGCCAACCCCATACAACATTGTTTACCGCAGTGTTGATGTTGGTAATCATTTCAATCATAATATGTATCTCCTCTTCCTACATAAAATATTTACTTTAACAGAAAATCAAATCTGTCACATGTCATTTTATGAGAAACTTTTGCTTTTATCACACGGACATTTATGCGCTAAAAAAGAATCCTGCCTGCTGGATTCTGCACTTGCGGCGGGGCTTCTTGTTCATGACAATACTTTTTCATTTCATAGGAAACCATATTGTGCTTAAAACAAAATAGAATACTTTCCATGAAATAAAAAAACAGGAGTGCATACGCAACACCTGTTTATCTCAGCCATAAACCAGGGTACAAGTACTCACCAACTAACCGTACTCACCCCATTGTAAGTCACTAGCTGCATTATAGGAATATCATCCTGCGATCTTCTGTTAAACTTTCTTACGCTACCATATCATAGTAATAAAGAAATGTCAAGAAAAACATTCCGCATCAGTAAAGTTTCAAGAATCCAATCGGAATTTCTTTCTAAAAACTTGCTGTTGTTTCACATCTGCTATCTGATCACAGAACTCTGACAGCCATATATTGATCTGTTCATCTAATCCTTCATCTTTACAGTAGTCAGGATACTCTGTCATAATATCCCCTGTTCTTTCTTCCATTTGTTCCTTTTTCCTATAAAAATCAGGAAACCGATTTCGCAATTCTATTTCATAATAGAATAACTCCAAAAAAGTAAGTATACAGGCAATCCGCCGGTAATTTTCAAAATCCATGGGGGATTCACCTGTGAGTCTCATTTTATCGTCTATACTGCATAGCGAAAAGAAAAACGTTTCTTCTCCTCTGGCTTCTTTTTCAAATATAGAATTCACCCCTTAAATAAGAGCTGCTGCCAGGGTGAAAGCTCCCTCCAACCCTTGCAACAGCCCTTTAAAATTCGAAATTACAGTTCCAGATAAGAATCTGCGTACAGTGTATTTCCTTTGAATACGTCACAAGATTTGATGGTTTCCATCAGTCTCAGGTCGTTAGGATTTACAATTGCAGAAGTAAGTCCCTGCATCATAGCCATAGCAACCAGAGCAGAATCCATAATCGGACGAATATTCTTCGGCATACCGTTACTGTTATTAGACAGACCACCTGTAGAATTCAGGCCCATCTCAGAGAACAGTTTGATGCATTCCAAAACTTCCATCTGTTTGTCCTGCATACCCTTAACTACCAAAAACAGCGGATCGAACCACATATCTTCGGCTTCCATACCAAGCATCATACCTCTTTCCAGCATATTCTGGCAATGCATCATACGCTCATCGTTATCTGCAGCAATGCCTTCTGCGGAACAAAGAGCAATAACAATCGCATCGTTAGCTGCAGCAAGGTCGATATTTTCAATTCTTCCGCCTGCATCAGCAGAGTTTACAATTGGTTTTCCTTTGCTTCTGTTGTATACAGAAATACCAGCCTCGATTGCTTTCTTGTTGGAAGTATCCAGAGCCAATGGAACATTGCCAAAATTGCTCTGCAGCAACTGAACTGCCCATTTCATCAGATCTTCACCATCATTTTCAGCAGGTCCGATGTTTACATCCAGATAAACAGCACCAGCATCCAACTGCTGTTTTGCTCTCTTGAGGATCGGTTCCGGATCTCTGCTTGTAAATGCTTTGTTAACGGATGGTGCGGTTGTGGAAAGTCTCTCACCGATTGTTACAAATTTTGCCATAGTAGTTTCTCCTTTATCCTTAATAATTTACTACGCCATTTATATCATCTATCATGATATTCCAATGCAGATTCAAAACGATGGTCCGCATCGGAATCTGCCAAACAAGTTATACGAATGGTGACATATCTGCTCCGCCTCGCAGGGAGCAGATACATCAGCATTGCTTACAAAGGATGCCAATCATTTACATCTATTATTTGAGAAGTACATGATATTTGTATATTAAATTTCTCCGTTTGCCTGCATATCTTTCAGGAATTTAACGAGCTGTACTGCCTCCTGCGGAGCTACAATAATCTCCCATCCGGGCATTTTAGCTTCCAGGTCACCTTTCAAAACAGCAACCTTGCCAGGGATGATCAATTTTCTGGATTTTACTTTACTTTCAATATTCTCCTGGAAGAATTTTGAAATAGAGTTACCAGAGAATTTTCCGGCAGCCCAGGAAGTCAATACGGAAAGTCCGCCTGCGTCATTGATAACCAGGTTCAGCGGAACACCAGATTTTTCAAGTTCGCCGGTAACAAGGAAATATGTAAGCGCAAAGTCTACTGTCGTTAAGCAAACAGCGTTCTCATCCGCACCATTCATCGGGTACAGACCTGGCTCAACCTTCATTGGCTTCTGCGGGTCAGTAAATACGTTCTGACGCAGACCAAATAACGGAAGTGCTTCTGCATATCCCAGTTCTTCCAGAACAATAATAGAACCATATTTCATCGTAAACAGAGAAACCAGTGCCTGCTGCATAACTCTGTCACGTCTTGCGATAGCTGACAGATTAACCAGAGACGGATAACCGAAGGTTCTATCCTGATTCTTAAGCGATGCACGACGAATCTGGACTACATTTTCATAAGTCTCTTTGATTGTTGCGCCTGTTGCATCAATTACCAGATTCTTATTTCCCAGTTTTTCAACAGCAGCAACTGTATCATAAATCTCGTCCAGATTAGCTCCGCCAACACCAAGTACAACGCCAGCAGCTGTAGCTACGGTATTCATCTCAGCATAATTGGAGGCATTTGCGCCATCCAGAATCGGCTTTCCTGCCTTGCAAACCTCCAGTGCAGCTTTCGCTACTTCCGGATCATCTACAGCAAGGATCAGTGTACGTCCTGTCGCTGCCGCTTTCTTTACCAGTTCCACATATTTATCCTGTCCGGCCTTTGGTGCATAGTGTACAAAAATCATTTCCACATGCATGCGTTCACCGATACGCTCATAATCAACAACTGGAATTGCCGCTAATTTTGCATCGATAACGTCATCCGGCATATTGCTGCAAAGACGTACTGCATATCTGGTTCTGCTTACAAAAGTCTTTTCATGTCTGTAAAGAACGGTCTCTCCACCAAGTGTATACTCATAATCGCCAACACCAACCTTGATGGTTTTCATTGGCGGAGCAGTTGCCGCAGACAGAGCCTCCATTGCCTCACTGGATACGTGTGGACACTGTTCGATTTTCATAGCGCCCTGAGCAACCTTCATTGAGAATGCCATACACGTAGGGCATCCACATTCTTTACAGTTTTTCTTCGGTAACATTTTAAAAATCTGAATACCTGATAATGCCATAATATTTATCCTCCTGTTCTATCGCTAGCTTACATCAATTCTTTGATCATCTTAGAAATGGTTGCTACAGACTGAGGATGCATAAGGATGACAGCATCGGATCCACAAGCCAGGTCTGCTGCAGCAGTCTGGACTTCCATGGAAATGCCACGCTCTTCCACCGGTCCCCATTCAGGCATATCTGCTTCTGAAGCAGTAGCCTCTTTCACACTCCAAGTTTCAGAAGAAACTGGTGTAACGATAGGCATCTGAAGCATTGCGTCTGCCTGAGACAGCGCTGCTGCTTTGATACGATCCATAGTAGATACTACGTACTCATAACCATAACCAGCTGCCGCTGTACCGACATTCATAACGATACTTTCAGCTTTTACACCCAGTTGCGTAGTAACTACGTTCAACTGTTTAGCCAGGTTGATATCTACGGCAGACTCCGCTCCAACTTTCTGGTCATATGCCAGACCTGCTGCAGCGCCTACTGCCTTATAGTTTTCTTCTCTTGCTGACAAAATCAGAGCATTCTTACCCTGCAAAACTTCTGCTGCCTTTGTAAGCAGAGTGGAATCCTTTTCTGCGTTTTTGCAGCCCTCTACTGCCAGAGGAAAATCACCAACTGCGTTTGAAACCTCTTCTACAACCGCAATCAGTTCTTCTACTGATTTGTTTACTCCATTTGGATCTCCGCCTTCCAAACGCAGACATACAAAATCAGCACCTTCCATCTCAGTAGCGCGTTTAGCAATCTCTCCGATGGTAGAACATCCTTCATAAAAAGCTTTGATGCCTTCTACATCCGGAAGTCCCATATCGGATATTTCAACACCAACTTTCGGCGCGTTTTTCATATTGCCATCGAAAGTATAGAAAGGAAATACGTTTTCTCCTCCGATTGTGATTGCTTTCTCGCCGCATCCGATGGTTACTTCTCTAATAGATGCATTAAATTTCTGTGGTTTACGATTAAACGGCATTCTCGTTAGCCTCCTTTTATTATTTTTGGCTAAGCAATCTTATGCGGAAAACGCACGCACTTACTTAGCCAACATATGACCAAGGTAACTATTTCTATAAAATATATATGCAATTCTTAATTTTCACCGATGATCAGGGGCTGGCAGCCAAACCAATGATTGGTGTCCGGCGACCAAACCGATGATTAATGTCCGACAACCTCGCATAATCCGCTGCTTCGCAGCTTTGCGTTCTGCTTTGGTTGCCGGACTAAGCCGTCAGGAAAGGAATGCAAGCATTCCTTTCCCTTGCGCGGCTTACATCATCGGATCCATCATCAGTGCCGGATGGCCTTTTTCGGTAAGGAATTCAACCAATGTTTCCGGATCGGTAGCGATAGTTTCATCACCAATCATGTCCGTAAAGTTTTCAATACCATAAAGTTCTTTTGCAGTTTCGTTTAATCTGTCGGCAACGAAATCTTTCAGTTCTTTTGGCATCCATACGATTCTGGCGATACCGCCTTCCGCTTTCATAAACTTCTTAGAACCAATAAAGTGTTTTCCATGTCCCATGAATCCAGGAGTCTGCACTCCACCACCGGTCATAGAAGCCAGTTCTGGGAAGGTCATTCCGAGAGGAGTCATACCTGCGTATTCACGGTTAGCAATACAAACACCATTGGAGAATGGCTCAATACCGCAGATACACTCGAAACATCCGCAGGATGTCATCGGTTTTTCCATGATGGAATACAGAGATACATCTTCCAGCGCCCCCTGAGAGAACTTACGAACTGCTTCGTTTACATCTTCGTAC
>CAYRTA010000058.1:0-13305 GCA_964427045.1 uncultured Hoministercoradaptatus sp.
CCAAAAGTAAACTTGTCGGCAGGGAAAAAGAACCGCCTCATTATGAATTTTTTGTTTTTACACACTGCCGCAATGCAGAAATTGTAACACATGTATTGTAATCCTACAACCTACAGTCATATATTTGAGGGAATAGGATTGAAAAAACGGAGTCTTTGTGCTATACTCTATGGTTGCATTGGACTCTTTTTTTGTTGAAAAGGAGTCTGCTATGGGAAAATTGAAAGGCCAAAGAGTGCAGTAAAAAAGGTGCGGCAAGGGTATAAGAAAAATATAGAGAAAGGCAGAAACTCTTGATAATCAAGGATTTCCGGACAGGTAAAGATAAAAATGAAATTAGGAATTGTGGGACTTCCCAATGTGGGTAAAAGTACGTTATTTAATTCTCTGACAAAGGCAGGCGCGGAGTCTGCCAATTATCCGTTTTGTACCATCGATCCCAATGTGGGTATTGTTCCGGTGCCGGATGAACGGCTGAAATTGCTGGGAGATTTTTATCATTCTAAGAAAGTGACTCCGGCAGTCATTGAGTTTGTGGATATTGCGGGACTGGTAAAGGGGGCTTCCAAAGGGGAGGGCCTGGGAAATCAGTTTTTGGCGAATATCCGTGAGGTGGATGCCATTGTTCATGTGGTTCGCTGCTTTGAGGACCCCAATGTGATCCATGTGGATGGTTCCATTGATCCGGTCAGAGATATTGAAACCATCAATTTGGAACTGATCTTTTCTGATCTTGAAATTTTGGAACGCCGGATTGCCAAGACCACCAAAGCGGCCCGGATGGATAAGACGGCGGCCAAGGAGCTGGAACTGCAAAAGCGGATCAAAGATCATCTGGAAGACGGCAAACCAGCCATTACCATGGATATTGAGGATGAAGACGAGAAGCTTTGGTTCGCGGAGTATAATCTGCTGACCGGAAAACCGGTAATTTTTGCGGCCAATGTGGCGGAGGATGATCTGGCGGATGACGGTGCTTCTAACCAGTATGTACAGAATGTCAAGGAATTGGCCAAAGAACAAAACAGCGGCGTATTTGTCATTTGCGCTCAGATTGAGCAGGAGATTGCGGAACTTGAGGACGAAGAGAAAAAGATGTTCCTGGAAGACCTGGAAATCGAAGAGTCCGGTCTGGAAAAGCTGATCAAAGCCAGCTATGAACTGTTGGGCCTGATGAGTTTTCTGACTTCCGGTGAGGATGAGACGAGAGCCTGGACCATTAAGGTGGGTACAAAGGCGCCGAAGGCTGCCGGTAAGATTCATACGGATTTTGAACGCGGCTTTATTAAGGCGGAGGTTGTCAACTATCAGGATCTTTTAGATTGCGGTTCCTACGCCGGCGCCAGAGAGAAAGGTCTGGTGCGTATGGAAGGAAAGGAATATGTGGTACAGGATGGCGATGTGATCCTGTTCCGGTTTAACGTATAATAACATTAAAAACTTAATATTTTTGTAACATTTTAAAAATCCCCAAGATATTGTGGTTTTGAGAAGAAGAAAGCGGAAGAACTGGTAGTTTCCAAAATTTGGAAGAGCTTTCTTCTTTTTTTTGTAAATTTTTTTCTTGTAATCCGAGGTTATTTGGGTTAGAATGGACACATAAGTGGTGAGAAGTGGAGAAAAGTGGTGGCAAATGGAGGGAATGTGGCAGTAAACTTCCTTTGACACCGGAAAACAGAAGGCAGGGGAGCGCCGGCTGTTTTATACAGCTTTTTCCTATAGGGGATACACATTATGTTCATGGGAGAATTTAGTCATTCAATTGACGCTAAGGGAAGATTAATCATACCGTCTAAGTTTCGCGAAGGTTTGGGACAAAACTTTGTGCTGACGAAGGGTTTGGACGGCTGCCTTTCTTTATACCCTATGGAAGAATGGAAGATCTTCGAGAAAAAGCTGGAAGCTTTACCACTTACCAATAAAAACGCAAGAAAGTTTTCACGTTTCTTTGTCGCAGGAGCCACAGAATGTGAATTGGACAAGCAGGGGAGAATTCTCGTACCGGCAACGTTGCGGGAGTTTGCAGGTCTGGAAAAAGATGTGGTACTCACCGGTAATCTGAACCGGGTAGAGGTCTGGAGCAAAGCAAAATGGAATGAAAACAATGATTACGGCGATATGGATGCAATTGCAGAGGGAATGCAGGAGATGGGAATTGTCATTTAATCATGAGTTTTCTTATCAAATCCGGTAGTGATACGGTTTCTTCGTCGCCGGGGATATAGTGCGGCCGCGGTCAGTAGAATCTTCGTGTCAGTCATAAAGGAGTCATTTATGGAATTTCAACACACCTCTGTACTATTAGAGGAAACCATAGAAAATCTGCATGTAAAACCGGATGGCATCTATGTTGATGGTACACTGGGAGGCGCAGGACATGCCCGGAAAGTGTGCGAATTATTATCTGCCAATGGGAGACTAATAGGAATAGACCAGGACGATGCGGCGATTGCGGCTGCGACGGTCCGGCTGGCTGATTATCAGGACCGGACCACCATTATCCGCAGCAATTACTGCAGCATGGTTTTGGAATTAAGAAAAAGGGGTATCACCTCTGTCGATGGAATTGTACTGGACTTGGGAGTGTCTTCGTACCAATTGGATGAGGCAGAGCGTGGTTTTACATATCGGGAGGACGTGCCTCTGGATATGCGTATGGACCGCAGACAAGATTTTACTGCTGAGGATATCGTAAATACTTATAGTGAAAATGATCTGTACCGGATTATCCGTGACTACGGAGAGGACCGTTTTGCGAAGAATATTGCAAAACATATCTGCCTGGCAAGGCAGCAGGCGCCGATTCACACCACCGGAGAATTGACGGAGATCATTAAGCGGGCGATTCCCATGAAGATCAGGGCTGCGGGTGGACATCCGGCAAAACGGACTTTTCAGGCGATCCGTATCGAACTGAACCATGAGTTGGATGTGCTGCGTGATTCTTTGGATGGAATGATCGATTTATTAAACGATGAGGGTAGAATTTGTATCATTACCTTCCATTCTCTGGAAGACAGGATTGTAAAGACTATTTTTCGGAGAAATGAAAACCCCTGTATTTGTCCGCCGGAATTTCCGGTGTGTGTATGCGGGAAACAATCAAAAGGGAAGGTAATAACAAGAAAACCCATCCTTCCATCAGAGGAAGAGGTAGCCCGGAACCGGCGTTCCATGAGCGCCAAACTCCGCGTGTTTGAGCGGAGCATTCCGGAAGCAAAGGAGTAAGTTAGCTATGGCCAGAAACGATAACAGAAGGGTAAATTCAAGATCGGGAAAAATGGAACGGTATTATTATGAAGGTAATACGGTTCGAAAGCTTCAGGCCATACCGGAAGAGGAACCGGAAAGAGAACAGCAAAGAAAAAGGGTTAGCACCAGAACTTCCAGAAACAGAAGTCGTGCAACCATGGTCAATGGAGGCTACGTATTATTTTTAGCGATAGTTTCCGTTGCTACTCTATTCATCTGCGTACACTATCTTCGGTTGAAGTCGGATGTGACGGCTCAGACGAAGGTAATTGCTTCCAAAGAGTCCACGTTAAGCGAACTGAAAGCGGATAACGATGCCCTGTACAATACGGTACTGGCTTCGGAGGATTTGGAGTATATCAAAGATGTGGCGATGAATCAATTAGGTATGCAATATCCCGGTGAAGACCAGCTTTATGAATTCAATACGGCGGGAAATAGTTATGTCCGCCAGTATAAGGATGTACCGGGATCGGATTAAGTAATTAATAGGTGGTTACGTGGCAAAGAAAAAGAAAAAGAGGAGAAATCCTCTGTTAACCAGAAAAAGTAATAGAGTTATGCGAAAAAAGCTGGTATGTCTATTTATAATAGTCGTACTGGCTTTAGTCGGTTTAAGTGTGTATATCACCTGGATCAATGCCAGTGAAGGCACACAGTACAAAAAGCAGGTGCTCAGCCAGTCCCAGCAGAAATACGACAGTAAGGTCATCCCCTTTAAGCGGGGAGATATCAAGGACCGGAACGGTTCTGTGCTGGCGACCAGTGAGAAAGTGTATAAGATCATACTGGACTGTAAAGTAGTAAACTCGGATGAAGACTATATCGAACCTACGGTCAAGGCCATGGTAAATGTATTGGGACTTGACGAGGAGACTATCCGGGCCAAGCTGGAAAACGAGGAAACAAAGGACAGTCAGTATCAGATCATGCAAAGCAATGTGTCGATCACCACAAAGAAGGAATTCGAAGAATACACTTCGACGGATGACGAGACCCTGACGGATGATGAAAAGGCAGAACGGAAAAATATAAAAGGCGTCTGGTTTGAGGAAGATTATCTCAGGGTCTATCCATTGGGTTCTCTGGCCTGTGATTTAATCGGGTTTACCTACAGCGGCGATACGGCGGACTGGGGCATCGAAGGGTATTATTCCAGCACTTTAAATGGTGTCAACGGCCGTCAGTATGGTTATTTTAATGATGACGCGGACGTGGAACAGACCATCATTGAACCGACAAACGGTTACAGCGTGGTATCTACCATCGATGTCAATATCCAGCAGATTGTGGAGAAGCATATTCAGAATTTTATGGACGGTATGGCCTATGGGCCGACCGGAGATGAGGGCGCGGCCAATGTGGGAGTTATTGTGGCCGATCCAAACAGTGGTGAAATACTGGCTATGGCCAGCAGTGATCCCTATGACCTGAATAATCCGAGAAATCTGGAAGATTACTATACGGAAGAAGAAATCGAAGCCATGGACAATGAGGAAACGCTGGATGCACTTTACGCGCTTTGGCGTAATTATTGTATCAGCGATACCTTTGAACCTGGTTCTACCGTAAAGCCGCTGACCATTGCGGCAGCTCTGGATAGCGGAGCGGTAAAACCGAGCGATTCTTTTGAATGCGACGGTTATCAGATGTTTGGGACAACCCGTATCCGTTGTTCCATCTATCCGGGAGCCCACGGCGATCAGACTCTGGCGGATGCGCTGAAAAATTCCTGTAACGATGCGCTGATGCAGATCGCGGAAGTGATGGGGCCGGAAACCTTTCTGAAATATCAGAAAATATTTAACCTTGGTTCCGCGACCGGTATTGATTTGCCGGGTGAGGCAACCGGTATTCTCAACTCGGAAAGTCAGTTATCCAGCCGCAGTACGGAGCTTGCCAGCGCTTCTTTTGGACAGGGTTACACCTGTACCATGATTCAGGAGCTTGCGGCCTTTAGTTCTGTCATTAACGGCGGATATTATTACCAGCCCCATGTGGTCAGTAAGATTTTGGACGAAGACGGCAAAACGGTGGAAAATAAAGAGGCGGTGGTTTTGAAACAGACCGTATCTTCCGAAGTGTCTTCCCGTATCCGCCAATATCTGGGAACCGTTATGGAATCCAATGGCACGGGATATGCGGCTAAGGTAGACGGCTACAGTATGGGCGGCAAGACAGGAACGGCCCAGAAACTTCCCCGTGAAGATAAGACGTATCTGGTTTCCTTCATTGGATTTGCACCCCTTGATCATCCGCAGGTTGTCGTTTATGTGGTGGTGGACGAGCCAAATACGGACGCCCAGGCAGACAGTAAATATGCACAGTATCTTTATAAGCAGATTATGACGGAATTGCTTCCTTACATGAACATCTTTTCTGATGAAGAAGTAACCGGAAAGGAAAGCGGCACCATGGTACAGTTTGAGGCTTATATTGACCAGATGGCCGTTGCCAACCGGGAAAAACGGGAAGCGATCAAGAATGGAACGTATTATACGACAGGTGAGCCCTCCACTGGCACGGAAGAACCGGACAGTGAAGATGGCATGGAAACGGGTATCGACGATACCACCGTGGCAGAGCCGCCGGATGATGAATCGGAAACCGTATTAGATAATAAGCAGGAAAGCGAAGGAATCAGTAATTCCGAGGCGGAACTGCAAAACGGAAATTAAGAAAATGGAATAACCCCACGGAAATAGCCATAAAATGAAGGGAGTATTTCTGTGGGGCTTTTCTATGCGTCGAAATAAGATTTTTCATAAAAAGAAGACAACAGTGGTGTTTCTGATCTGTGCCTTTCTTCTGCTGGCATTGATTGGACGGCTTGTATATCTGATGGTAGTCAGTTCTGATTATTACGCCCAGAAGGCGGACGATCTGCATCAGAGGGAACGGGATATCAAAGCCCCCAGAGGTCAGATTCTGGACCGAAATGGTGTGGTTTTGGCGGCAAATACCACGGTCTGCACCATATCGGTAATTCACAGCCAGATCACAGATCCGGATGCTGTCGTAGACATGCTGGTTGAGGAACTGGGTATCGATGAAGAGACGGCAAGAGGGCGGGTGGAGAAGGTATCGTCCATTGAACGGGTAAAGACCAACGTGGAGAAAAAGGTAGGAGACCGGATTCGCGCGTATAATCTGGACGGCGTGAAAGTGGATGAAGATTTCCGGCGGTATTATCCGTATGATACGCTGGCTTCCCGGGTGCTGGGCTTTACCGGATCGGATAATCAGGGGGTCGTAGGTCTGGAAGCGAAATACGAGGAAGTATTGGCCGGTACCAACGGTAAGATTCTCACCACCACCGACGCCAGGGGAATCGAGCAGGATGGCGTGGGGGAAACCCGCAGGGAGGCAGTCTGCGGCTATGATCTGGTGGTATCCTTAGACCGGAATATTCAGGATTATGCCCAGCAGGAAGCGGAGCGGGTGATGGAGCAGAAGGAGGCGGATGCCGTTTCCATCCTGATTCTGAATCCGAAAAACGGAGAGATTTACGCCTGTGTAAATGTGCCGGAATTCAACACAAATGATCCTTTTACACTTCCGGAGGGTACGGATACGGCCGGTTTTTCCCAGGAAGAGATCCAGGATTTGCTGAATCAGATGTGGAGAAATACCTGTATCAGTGACACCTATGAGCCGGGGTCTACCTTCAAAATCATTACCGGATCGGCCGGACTGGAATCCGGGGTGGTTCACATGACAGATACCTTCGCCTGCAATGGCTACCGGGTGGTGGAGGATCGGAGAATTCACTGTGCGAACCGGAACGGACATGGCGCGGAAACATTTCTGACCGGATTTGAGAATTCCTGTAACCCGGTCTTTATCGATGTGGCCCTGCGTATGGGAGTGGATACTTTTTATGAGTATTTTCAGAAGTTTGGCCTGATGAAACTGACAGGCGTGGATCTTCCGGGAGAGGCCGCCACCATTATGCACAATAAGGATGCCATCGGTCAGGTGGAACTGGCAACCATGGCTTTTGGGCAGTCTTTTCAGATTACGCCGATTCAGCTGGCGACGACGGCTGCCTCACTGATCAATGGCGGTACCCGCATCACGCCTCATTTTGCCATTGGAATTCAGGATAGCGACGGAACAGTAATCAAAACCTATGAATATGGAGAAGGTGTGCGGATTTTGTCGGAAGAAACATCCGCCCAACTGCGTTATGCCCTGGAAATGGTGGTGCAGGAGGGCGGCGGTGTCAACGCCCAGGTGGAGGGCTACCGGATTGGCGGCAAGACGGCCACTTCCCAGACCCTGCCGCGGAGTGCCAACCGCTATATTTCTTCTTTTCTGGGATTTGCGCCGGCCGATGATCCGGAAGTTTTGGGACTTTGTATTATCTATAATCCCCAGGGGGTATATTATGGAGGAACCATCGCGGCTCCGGTGATCCAGAGTATTTTTGAAAATATTCTGCCCTATCTTGGTATTGAGAAATCCGTGGTGAATTCTGACGAATCTGAAGTTTCTGATTGATGTAAGAAAAGAAAAGTATTATACTAATGCAGTATAGAATGTTGACGGCCGCGGCCGTCTTAAGGTACGAGGTGGAGTATGGATAATAAGATTGTAATACCTGTAATTATTTCATTTGTGATCAGCGCCATATTGGGCCCGGTGATTATTCCGTTTCTCAGACGGTTAAAGGCGTCCCAGACGGAACGGACAGAAGGGGTAAAGTCTCATCTGTCCAAAGCGGGGACGCCGACCATGGGTGGTTTGATTTTTCTTGCTTCGACTACGCTGACTTCCCTTCTCTATGTGGGAAAATATTCGAAAATTATTCCGATTCTGTTTCTGACATTGGGATTCGGTTTGATTGGTTTTTTGGATGATTATCTGAAAGTCGTGCTGAAACGCTCCGATGGTCTGCTGGCCTGGCAGAAGATGATCGGTCAGATCATTGTGACAGGTATTTTTACCTTCTATCTGATCCGGTTTACGGATGTGGATCTGACCCTTCGCATCCCTTTTGCCTCCGGATATTGTCTGGATATCGGCTGGGCTGCCATACCGCTTTTATTCATTGCGGTGATCGGAACGGTAAACGGCGTGAATTTTACGGATGGTCTGGATGGACTGGCTTCCAGTGTGACGATCATGGTGGCCACCTTTTTCTCTGTGGTTGCCGTTGGCACCCAGAGCGGAATCGAACCCATTACCTGCGCCGTTGTAGGAGCGCTGATGGGATTTTTGCTGTTTAATGTATATCCGGCCCGGGTATTTATGGGGGATACCGGTTCGCTGGCCCTGGGCGGCTTTGTGGCCGGGACGGCTTATATGCTGCAGATGCCGTTATTTATCATTTTGGTAGGTTTGGTTTATCTGGTGGAGGTGGCTTCTGTCATGATCCAGGTAACGTATTTTAAGAAAACCGGAGGAAAGCGGTTCTTTAAGATGGCGCCCATTCACCATCATTTTGAACTTTGCGGATGGTCTGAGACCAGGATTGTGGCAGTATTTTCCATTATTACGGCAATTTTGTGTATGGTTGGAATATTAGCCCTGTAAGCCGTTTCGGCAATTGGTATACAGAATCAAATACCCGGCTGCAAGCAACGGGGTATTTGACCCTCGCGGCAGTCGTCAAATATCCATGCAAGCATGGCTGCATGGCTCGTTGCCCGCGGGAATAAAAAGGTAAGTTAAGATAGGACGGAGAATAATATGGATATCAGAGGGAAAAGAGTATTGGTATTCGGCGCCGGTATCAGTGGTATCGGAGCAGCCGATTTGTTACAGGCCAAAGAGGCCATACCAGTCATTTATGACGGCAATGCCAGTCAGGATGTAGAGAAGATTCGCGGCCGCCTGAAAGACGGCAGTCATGTGGAGATCATTCTGGGTGAACTTTCAGAGAAAGTGATGGACCAGCTGGATTTGGTGGTGATGAGTCCCGGCGTACCCTGTGATCTGCCGCTGGTGGAAGAATTAAAGAGACGGGGCCTTCCGATCTGGGGAGAAGTCGAGCTGGCTTATCAGATGGGAAAAGGAAAGGTTCTGGCGATTACCGGAACCAATGGTAAGACAACTACTACGGCCATGCTCGGTAAAATCATGGGAGACTATCTGGATAGTGTCTATGTGGTGGGCAATATCGGTACCCCCTATACTTCCATAGCCCTTGAGACGAAAGAAGAGACGGTTACCGTGGCGGAAATCAGCAGTTTCCAGCTGGAGACCATTCAGGATTTCTGTCCCGAGGTCAGCGCGATTTTAAATATTACGGAAGATCACTTAAACCGCCATCATACCATGGAAGAATACATACGGGTGAAAGAACTGATTACCAAAAACCAGAAGCCCGGACAGGTGTGTGTATTAAATTACGAGGATGAAATCCTGCGTGCGTTTGGCCAGCAGATTGCCGGCCAAGTTACGGTGGTGTATTTCTCCAGTTTGCGTCCCCTGACGAAGGGCGCCTATCTGAGAGGAAATGAGATTGTGATCCATGATGGTGAGCAGCAAGTGGTTATTACCACCACGGACCGCCTGAAAATTCTTGGCCGGCACAATCATGAGAATACGATGGCCGCGGCCTTGATGGCTTATTATGCAGGCGTTCCGGTAAAGCAGATTCGCGAAAGTGTGGAAAGTTTTACGGCGGTGGAACACCGTATTGAATATGTGACAGAAAAAGCTGGCGTCGCTTATTATAATGACTCGAAGGGAACCAATCCGGATGCGGCCATTAAAGGCATTCAGGCCATGAACCGTCCGACCCTTCTGATCGGCGGCGGTTACGATAAGCAGTCTTCTTATGAGGACTGGATTCGGGCGTTTGACGGAAAGGTACGCTATCTGGTACTGATTGGGGAGATCCGTGAAAAGATCGAGCAGGCAGCCCGCAGCCAGGGATTTTCGCATACCATTTTGGCGGATAACCTGGAGGAAGCAGTAAAGATTTGTGCCAAATTAGCGAATCCGGGGGATGCAGTGCTCCTGTCACCGGCCTGTGCAAGCTGGGACCAGTTTAAAAGCTATGAACAGCGGGGCCGTCTGTTTAAGGAATACGTGCAGGCTTTAGAACGGCGGGATGGAACATGAAACGATACCTGGAAGCGACGGTTCGGCAAAAACAAACACTGGAGAGATTTCTGCGGGCTCAGCTGGGCCTTACCAAAGCCCAGATTCGTCATATCAAATATTTGCCGGACGGGCTTTTCTGTAATGGCAGCCGCAGCCGGATTAACCGGGAAGTATTTCCTGGTGACCGTGTCCGGGTTTGCTTAGAGTCCGGCAGGGAACATTCCGAACAGATTGTACCGGTGGGAGGAACGCCCGAGATCTTATATGAGGATGCGGATTTGCTGGTGGTTCATAAACCGGCAGGTCTGGTGGTGCATCCCCAGGGAATGCACTATCAGGATACGCTGACCAATCAGATTGCCGCTTACTTCGGCCAATCCGGACAGGAACACCGGATTCGTTCCATAGGAAGGCTGGATCGGGAAACTTCCGGTCTGGTCCTGTTTGCGAAAAATAAAGTCGCTGCTCAGAGACTGCAAATGCAGCGCCAGGAAGGAGAACTGAAAAAAACGTACCTGGCCGTCGTGACCGGGACGCTGCCTGTGGACCATAACTGGCACAGAATATCCTTTCCGCTGGCGCCGGACCCTGCCGATGGCCGGAAAATGTGTGTGGATAAAACCGGAAAATGCGCGGCTACCTGGTATCAGGCGGCCGCTTCTTATGAGCGTCCTTATGAGCAGCTTTGTGGGGCTTCTTATGAGCATCCTTATGAGCAGCTTTATGGGCGTCCTTATGACTGTTCTTATAGTGTCGTGAAATTGTGGCTGGAGACGGGAAGAACGCATCAGATTCGGGTACATATGGCCCATATGGGTCATGCGCTTCTCGGTGACCAGCTCTACTCTTCCGGTTGTCAGGAGCCTGTAATCCGGGATGAGACGGTACGGTCTTTGCCGTCTTTCGATGGGAAAGCCTTGCCCCGGCGGGCGGCTCTCCACGCCTGGCAATTGGAACTAAGACAGCCGTTTACCCGACAGCCGCTTCTTATACAGGCGCCGGTTCCCGAGGATTTGCAGCCTTTCATATCCGGCGTGCCGGCAGCGTTACCTTCTGCCCATTCTGCTGACGGACAGGGCCACGCCCATCTCACTTAATAGAAAAAGCACCGATGTGCCGCCATAGCTGACAAAGGGCAGGGTGATACCGGTGTTTGGTATGGAATTGGTAACTACGGCAATATTTAAAATCACCTGGATGGCCATGTGGCCCATAATACCGGAGCAGATCAGAGAACCTAAAAGATCTCTGGCATGGAGCGCGTTTAACATGAGCCGCCAGATTAAGAGGGTGAACAGGATAATAACAAGTGCCGCGCCCACCAGCCCCATTTCTTCACAGATAATCGAAAAAATCATATCGTTTTGTGCTTCTGGCACAAATCCCAGTTTCTGCAGGCTGTTTCCCCAGCCGCGTCCAAAGATTCCGCCGCTTCCGATGGCGTATAATCCCTGTATCGTCTGAAATCCTTTTTCATATGCTTCCGGATCGCGCCAGATAGCCAGGCGTTCCAGACGGTAGCTTTCCATACCGAGAAAGATGGCAATGAATCCGATCCCTGCGGCCCCCACACCCACGAAAGGAAGATAGCGTGGATTGGAGACAAAGATCAAAATAACACCGATACCCAGAATGATGATGGCAGTACTTAGATTGTTGGTTCCCACAAGCCCCACAATGGGAAGCAGCAAGGCCATGGTACGGACCATAAAAAAGAAACTGTCACTTTTTCCTTTATTTTTGCTGATCATATGGGAAAGGAAAATAACGACGGCCAGTTTGGCATATTCCGATGGCTGGAAAGAAAGCGGGCCCAGGGCCAGCCAGCGGCGAGAGCCATTATATTCTTTGCCGAAAAGTAAAACGGCCGTGGACAGAGCAATGGCGGCAAGGTAGATGGGCAGTGCATATTTGGCCAGCAGATGGTAGTCCGTTTGGGAGACTACAAACATTGCCAGTAATCCAAGAATGGTTGCAAAAAGTTGTTTCTTGAAATAATAGGCCTGATCCTGGAAGCGGACGGCTCCGTTATAAGTGCTGGTACTGTAAAGCAGCAGCAGACCCACAATCACCAGAAGCAGTACCAGAAACAGTAAGGTAATATCCATGCTGTCTTTTTTGGGCAGGATGGAAGCGCGGGGAACTGTTTTTTTTCTGTTCATGGCCGCTGTCTCCCACAGAAGTTTCTCTATTATATGTGCAATGTTTTTAGAAAATGACCTGGGACCGGCACACAAAAATGGCGGAATTCATAGGATAGGATAATAGCATATGCGGAGGTTACCATATTGCAGGTACTGGAAATCGAAGGCGGCCACAGGCTTGCGGGCAAAGTATCCGTACAGGGATCGAAAAATGCGGTATTGCCCATGATGGCGGCTTCTCTTTTGCATGAGGGAAAGACCATTCTTCATGGGTGTCCCCAAATTGCGGATGTATTTGCCATGGAGAAAATTTTACAATCCTTCGGAGTGGTGACACATTGGCAGGGTCATACCCTGTCCTTAGATTGTTCACGGGTTAAGAATACGGAGGTAGATGGACAGTTGGCCGGCAGTATGCGTTCCTCGGTCATGCTGCTTGGCAGCATGCTGGCCAGAAAAGGAGAGCTGCGTATCAGTCTGCCAGGGGGCTGTGTCATTGGCGAACGTCCCATTGACCTGCATCTGGCCGTTTTGATGGCCATGGGGGCCAGCATCACCCAACAGGCAGGCGAGTTGTGTGCCCGGTGTACAGGCAGATTGCGGGGGGCAGTCTATAAGTTCCCGCTGGTCAGTGTAGGCGCCACGGAAAACGCGCTGCTGGCTGCTGTGGGGGCCAGAGGTGAGACCATTTTGGAAAATTGCTCCATGGAGCCGGAAATTACGCATCTTTGCCGTTTCCTGCAGGCTATGGGAGCGGAAATCGGAGGTATCGGAAGCCGCAGATTATGGGTGCGCGGTGTGACTGTTTTCAGAGATGTGGAATATCAGGTACCGCCGGACCGGATCGTAGCCG
>CAYRTA010000059.1:0-13241 GCA_964427045.1 uncultured Hoministercoradaptatus sp.
GGGCTTTTTGGCTGTCGACGGCATTTTGGATTTGTGCCTGAATGTGGTGGACGGCCTGGTGGTATATCCGAAGGTAATTGAAAAACGGCTGCGTTCCGAACTGCCTTTTATGGCCACAGAGAATATTATGATGGATGCCGTGAAAGCAGGCGGAGACCGTCAGGAACTTCATGAGAGAATCCGTGAACTTTCTATGGAAGCGGGCAAAAATGTGAAGGCAGAAGGAAAAGAGAACAATCTGCTGGAACTGATCGAAGCGGATCCGGCCTTTAATCTGACGCTGGAGGAACTGGAAAAGACGATGGATCCGTCTAAGTATACAGGACGGGCCGGCGTGCAGGTGGAAGCTTTTCTGGCGAAGGTGATTCGGCCGATGCTTGCAAAAAATCAGGAGTTACTGGGTGTAAAGGCTGAGATTAACGTCTAATTAATATAGGAGAGTTAGTAGCTATGGATATGCAATTTATTCGGAAACTTCCTATTCCGCTGGATGTGAAGTCGGAGTTTCCGGTTAGCAGAGAAATTGAAATGATCAAGGCAAAAAGAGATCAGGAATTGAGCGATATTTTTACCGGTAAATCGGATCGTCTTTTGCTGATCATTGGTCCTTGTTCTGCGGATAACGAGGATGCGGTACTGGATTATATCAGCCGCCTTCGGAAAGTGCAGGATAAAGTAGAAGATAAGATTATGATAGTCCCGCGGATTTATACCAATAAACCACGGACCATCGGCGTGGGTTATAAGGGGATGCTGCATCAGCCTGATCCTACTAAGGGAGAGGACATGCTGAAAGGTATTTTGGCAATCCGTGAACTGCATACCCGTGCCGTAAAGGAGACAGGATTTACCTGTGCCGATGAGATGCTGTATCCTGATAATCACCGGTATTTATCGGACCTGCTGGCTTATGTGGCCGTAGGCGCCCGTTCGGTGGAAAACCAGCAGCACCGGCTGACAGCCAGCGGCGTGGGTATACCGGTGGGCATGAAGAATCCTACCGAAGGTGACGTTACGGTAATGATGAATTCTATTACGGCCGCGCAGAACGGACATACCTTCATCTATCGCGGCTGGGAAGTGAAGACAAAAGGAAATCCTCTGGCACATGCTATTTTGAGAGGCTATGTGGACCGGTACGGAAGAAATCATCCCAATTATCATTATGAGGATTTGCAGCAGCTTCTGGAACTTTACCATGAGCGGGAATTGCAGAATCCGGCTGTCATTGTGGACGTCAACCATTCCAATTCCGGAAAGAAATTTATGGAGCAAATTCGAATCAGTAAAGATGTTATGGTAAGCTGCCGGGTATCGAAGGATATACGCGGTCTGGTAAAGGGCCTTATGATTGAAAGCTATCTGGAGGACGGAAATCAGAGCGTTGACGGCGGCTGTTATGGGAAGTCCATTACCGATCCCTGTCTGGGCTGGGAAAAGAGCGAGCGGCTGATTTATGAATTGGCAGAGATATGGTAAAAAGCTTGTATATTCCCATATTCGGGGGTATAATACACATGTATGTGCAAATACTAATGAACCCATCAGGAGGTATGTAAATGGTTAAAGCAATAGTCGGAGCCAACTGGGGCGACGAAGGAAAAGGTAAAATCACAGACATGCTGGCAAGGGAAGCGGATATTGTTGTCCGTTTTCAGGGCGGTGCAAATGCAGGACATACAATTGTAAATGATTATGGTAAGTTCGCCTTACATACATTGCCATCCGGTGTGTTTTATAATCATACGACAAGTATTATTGGTAATGGTGTGGCGTTGGATGTGCCCCGGTTATTCCGGGAGATTCAGGATGTGGTAAGCAGGGGTGTTCCTACTCCCAGGATTCTGGTATCCGACCGTGCGCAGATGGTGATGTCCTATCATGTTTTGTTTGATCAGTATGAGGAAGAACGTCTGGGCGGTAAATCCTTCGGCTCGACAAAGTCCGGTATTGCTCCATTTTATTCGGATAAATTCGCGAAAGTGGGATTTCAGGTCAGCGAATTGTTTGATGAAGAGGCGCTGAAAGAAAAGGTAGAGCGCATCTGTGAGACAAAGAATGTGACTTTGGAACATCTGTATCATAAACCGCTTTTGAAGCCGGAAGAGATTTTTGAAGAACTGATGTCTTATAAGAAAATGGTGGAACCTTACGTGTGCGATGTTTCTCTCTATCTGTGGAATGCGCTGAAGGAAGGAAAACAGGTACTTTTGGAAGGTCAGCTGGGTTCTCTGAAAGACCCGGATCACGGTATTTATCCGATGGTGACATCTTCGTCTACACTGGCAGGCTATGGCGCCATCGGCGCAGGTATCCCGCCTTATGAGATTCAGAAGATTGTGACGGTTTGCAAGGCTTATTCCAGTGCCGTAGGAGCCGGCGCGTTCGTATCGGAGATCTTTGGTGATGAGGCAGATGAACTGAGACGCCGCGGCGGTGATGGCGGCGAGTACGGTGCTACCACAGGCCGTCCGAGACGCATGGGATGGTTTGATGTGGTTGCCTCCAAGTATGGCTGCCGTATGCAGGGTACTACGGACGTGGCGTTTACTGTGCTTGATGTACTGGGCTATCTGGATGAAATTCCGGTATGCGTGGCTTATGATATTGATGGTGAGATCACCACAGATTTCCCCACAACGGTGAAACTGGAAAAGGCAAAGCCGGTGCTCGAGACACTGCCGGGATGGAAATGTGATATCCGCGGTATCAAAAAGTACGAGGATCTGCCGGAAAATTGCCGGAAATACATCGAATTTGTCGAAGAAAGAATCGGATTCCCGATTACCATGATTTCCAATGGCCCGGGAAGAGACGACATTATTTACAGATAAAGAGTGAGTGATAACGGGCGGCGGAATGCTTTTTCATTCCGCCGCCTTTGTTGTGAGTTTCGAGTTTCATTTTTTGAATTTTTTTTGCTATTTGCTATTGACAAATCAATTAAATGGTAGTAAGATTCCCATATCCCTAGTAAATAGATAGGAATTATAGGAAAGGAGGAGCCGAAATGAGTTATGCAGGATTCGAAACTGGAATGATGTGTTGCGTACAGGACATGATGTGTAAAATGTCTTGCTGTTGTTGTACGAAGAAATTTCGGTGCTTCTTTACAGATAACCGCGGCACAGTTTTTCGAATGTGCAGATAGGCGGATATGTTGAAAAACGATGTAAAGAGGCATGCATATGTCTCTTTTTTTGTTTCATAGGAGAATACTCCACTTGTTCTAAGCATAAAAAATTTTCTATGAAATAGAAAACCGCTCCGCGCAGGATTCTTTTTTAACAAAGTCTGTCAATCATCTATGACAGGGAATATTATATGGGAGGATTATTATTATGAAGAATGCGTTTTTAAAGAAACTGGCAACTCTGGCAACCGGCGCCGCGCTGGTGGGAACTCTCTTTACCGGCTGCGGAAGCACTTCGGATACGGCGGCAGATACGTCCGATACACAAACAGAGGATACGGTGTATCGTACACTGGATGAAATCAAAGAAAGCGGAACCATTAACATCGGTGTTTTCTCCGATAAGAGTCCATTTGGTTATGTGGATGAAAACGGGGATTATCAGGGTTATGACGTTTACTTTGCAAACCGGATTGGAGAAGATCTGGGTGTGGACGTAAACTTTGTATCTACCGAGGCTGCCAGCAGAATTGAATATTTGCAGACTGGTAAAGTGGATATCATTCTGGCAAACTTCACAGTAACAGATGAAAGAAAAGAAGAAGTAGATTTTGCATTGCCATATATGAACGTGGCTCTTGGTGTGGTATCACCGGATGATAACGTGATTACCAGCCTGGATGATCTGAGCGCTGACGATGAGTTAATCGTAATTTCCGGAACTACGGCCGAGACGTATCTGGAAAAGAATTATCCGGATATCAAACTTCAGAAGTATGACGCTTATGCACAGGCAAAAACAGCGCTTGAGAATGGAAACGGTGTGGCATGGGCCAATGATAATACGGAAGTTATCGCATTTGCTTTGGGCAACGAAGGGTTTACAGTAGGTATTCCTTCCCTCGGAAGCGCAGATACCATCGCTCCGGCGGTAACCCAGGGAAACAGCACATTGCTTGAGTGGTTAAATGATGAGATTGTAGCTTTAGGAGAAGAGCAGTTCTTCCATGCAGATTACGAAGCAACTCTTTTAGATACCTACGGCGCTGATTATGAAGATACCCTGGTTGTTGAGGGCGGCGTAACAGCAGGCAGCGATGAAGAAGCAGACGTTGAAGTAGAAGAAAAAGGAACGATTACCGTAGCAGCATCTCCGACACCTCATGCGGAAATCCTGGCTGAGGCAGCAAAGATCCTTGCGAAACAGGGATGGACATTGGAAGTAACAGAGTTTGAAGATTATGTACAGCCAAACCTGGTGGTAGCCAGCGGCGAGATTGACGCCAACTATTTCCAGCATATTCCTTACCTGGAGAACTTCAATGAGGAAAATGGAACGGACATTGTCAATGCAGGCGGAATCCATTATGAACCATTTGGAATCTATCCGGGAACCAAAGCAGAATTATCTGAACTGGAAGAGGGCGATACCATCGCAGTTCCAAACGATACAACCAATGAGGCGAGAGCCCTTCTTCTTCTGGAAGCAAATGGAATCATTACTCTGAAAGAGGGCGCAGGTCTTAATGCAACGGTAAAAGATATTGAAGAAAATCCGCTGGACATTGAAATTGAAGAACTGGAAGCCGCGCAGGTATCCCGTGTGGCAGATGAGGTAGCATTTGTCGTATTGAATGGTAATTATGCACTGGCAGCCGGCTACTCCGTAGCAAAGGACGCCGTTGCTTATGAGACCAATGATTCTGAGGCCGCACAGACCTATGTAAATATCATTGGTGTAAAAGAAGGCCATGAAAACGATGAGGGCATTCAGGCATTGGTAGAGGTTCTGAAATCCGATGAGATTAAGCAGTTTATCAATGATACCTATGATGGCGCTGTAATTCCTTTTGAAGATTAAGAAGAACGGACTGTAAGGCAGTGTACAAAAAGGCACTGCCTTACCTTGCGTTCGGAAG
Organism: uncultured Hoministercoradaptatus sp.; assembly: GCA_964427045.1. GTDB lineage: Bacteria > Bacillota > Clostridia > Lachnospirales > Lachnospiraceae > Oliverpabstia. The sequence continues at coordinate 5,053 of CAYRTA010000059.1, forward strand.
AAAAACAGATAGAAAGGCTAGAGGGGAAGACCATGAGTGAACCGATCATAACTGTTGAAAATCTGACGAAAACGTTTGCTGCCAAAAATGGCGTGGTAGAAGCATTACGAAACATTTCCTTCTCGGTAAACCGGGGGGATATTTATGGTGTTATCGGATTGTCGGGAGCTGGTAAAAGTACTCTGGTACGCTGCCTAAACTTATTGGAGCAGCCGACGGAAGGAAACGTGATTGTAAATGGGAAAGAACTTATGACCTTGTCCAAGGAAGAGTTGCGTTTGGAACGCCAGAAAATCGGTATGATTTTTCAGCATTTCAATTTATTGGAGCAGAGAAATGTGATAGATAATGTCTGCCTGTCCATGGAGATCCGGGGCGTCCCTAAAAACAAGCGGCAGGAACGGGCCATGGAACTTTTGAGAATTGTTGGTCTGGAACAGAAGGCCAGGGCTTATCCGGCCCAGTTATCCGGCGGACAAAAGCAAAGAGTGGCCATTGCCCGCGTTCTGGCCAATGATCCGGATATCTTGCTTTGTGACGAAGCCACCAGCGCATTGGACCCGCAAACAACCCAGACAATTTTGGATTTGCTGCGGGATATTAACCAAAAATCAGGTATTACCATGGTCGTGATTACCCATGAGATGCGGGTGATTCGTCAGATTTGCAATCATGTAGTCGTGCTGGATGAGGGCGTCTTAAAGGAAAGCGGTACAGTACAGGAAGTTTTTGAACATCCCAAAACCTCCGCGGCCAGACGGCTTGTGTATGTGGGACTTAGTGAGGCGGAATACGACAGTCAAAGGGCGGCGGATTCATCTGGGGAAAATAATGATCCGTCGGTTAGCGATTCGATTGGAGAAAGAAAGCAGCAGGAAGGAGGTAAACGCCATGTGGGATGAAACGATGATAAAAATGTTATTGGAAGGTGTCTGGGATACGCTTTATATGACCTTGCTGGCCACCTTTTTCGGTTATGTGGTGGGCCTTCCGCTGGGCATTGCCCTGACGGTCAGCGATCAGGATGGGATATGTCCCAACCGGGCAGTTTACCGTGTCCTGGATTTTATTGTAAATATTTCCAGAAGTATTCCGTTTCTGATTCTTTTGATTCTGGTAAGTCCGCTGACAAAAATTATTGTAGGGAAAAGCTACGGAGCGACCGCTACGATTGTGCCGCTGTCTTTGGCGGCGGCGCCGCTGATTGGCCGAATGGTGGAGTCTTCGCTGAAGGAAGTAAATCCCGGTGTCATTGAGGCGGCCATTAGTATGGGAGCCAAAACCAGTACCATCATTGGAAAGGTCTTACTGGGTGAGGCCAGAACCTCCCTGCTGGTGGGGATGACCATTGTACTGGGTACGGTGCTGGGTTACTCGGCCATGGCTGGTGTCGTTGGCGGAGGCGGTCTGGGAGATATCGCCATTCGTTATGGGTATTACCGATACGAAACCGGTGTTATGATTGTCACGCTGGTGATCATTGTGGTGCTGGTGCAGCTTTTACAGGGATTGGGTATGTTCCTTTCCCGGAAATTAGATCACAGAAAAAATGATTAGAGTAGGAGTGAACTATGAATTTCCAGGTGATTGAAAATTATCTTCCTTTATATAAGGATGCGATGCTGCTAACGCTGAAAATCGGATGGCTGGGAATCCTGTTGGCCTTTGTCTTAGGGGTTGTCTGCGCCATGATCTTACATTTTCGTATGCCGTTTTTGCGGCAGATTGTAAAGGCATATATTGAACTTTTTCGAAATACACCGCTGTTGGTGCAGCTGTTTTTTATCTATTTTGCTTTGCCGAAGATTGGTATCCGGATTACTGCAGAGGTGTGCGGTGTCATGGGTTTGGGTCTTTTGGGCGGTGCTTATATGGCAGAAACCTTCCGCAGTGGTCTGGATTCGGTGGACCGCATTCAGTCGGAAAGTGCTTTGAGTTTGGGAATGAGTCCTGTACAGGTGTTTCGCCTCGTGATTCTTCCCCAGGCCGTTTCTGTCAGCGTGCCGGGACTGGTGGCTAATATTATTTTCCTGTTAAAGGAGACCAGCGTGTTTTCTGCCATCAGTTTGATGGATTTGATGTTTACGGCCAAGGATTTGATCGGATTATATTATAAAACGACAGAATGTTTGTTCCTTCTGGTTATCTTTTATCTGATCATGCTCCTTCCGGTTTCACTTGTGGGAAGCATCGTGGAAAGGAGGGTCCGGTATGCAAGCTTTGGGAATTGATCTGATATTTAAGGGCAGAAACTTTATCCGGCTTTTGGGCGGTTTATGGATTGCGCTTCGCATCAGTCTGATTTCTGTTGCCATCAGTCTGGTACTGGGACTTTTGGTGGGCGCGCTGATGACCATGAACAATAAGATCCTGCGGGTCATCATGCGGATATATCTGGAAATTGTCCGGGTTATGCCCCAGATGGTGCTGCTGTTCATCGTATTCTTCGGTTCTACCAGAATTTTTGGCTGGGATATATCGGCAGAGGCTTCTTCGATTTTTGTCTTTTCTTTCTGGGGAACGGCAGAAATGGGCGATCTGGTCCGGGGCGCGCTGATCAGTATTCCAAAAAATCAATATGAAAGTGCCTGGGCGCTGGGGTTATCGGTGCCTCAGACTTATATCTATATTATTATTCCTCAGACGATTCGTCGTCTGATTCCGTTATCCATTAATCTGATCACCCGTATGATTAAGACGACCAGTCTCATTATGATGATCGGAATTGTGGAGGTGCTGAAGGTTGGACAGCAGATTATCGAAGCAAATCGTCAGACCTCGCCCAACGCGGCGTTTGGTATTTTTGCTACGGTATTTGTTCTTTATTTTATTGTTTGCTGGCCCATCAGCAGGTTGGCAGGTTATCTGGAAAAAAGGTGGAATTGAGTATGGAAGAAAAAGTATTATTACGGCTGGAACATCTGAAGAAAGCATACGGAGAGCATGTGGTGATCCAGGATTTTAATCTGACAGTAAAAAAAGGCGAGGTAGTCGTTGTCATTGGTCCCTCTGGCTGTGGAAAGAGTACGCTGCTTCGCTGCATCAATGGCCTGGAACCAATACAGGGCGGAAAGATTTTCTTTGAGGATACGCCGGTAGAACGGGATGGAAAGAATATTACGCTTATGCGCCAGAAAATTGGTATGGTGTTTCAGAGTTATGATTTGTTTCCTCATAAAACCGTACTGCAAAACATTACACTTGCTCCCTGTAAAGTGCAGAAAAGAAAAAAGGAAGAGGCAGAGGCGGAAGCGCTGGAGCTCCTGGAGCGTGTAGGGCTTTTGGAAAAGAAAGATTCCTATCCCAGAGAATTATCCGGAGGACAAAAACAGCGGGTTGCCATTGTGCGTGCCCTTTGCATGCATCCGGAAATTTTATTGTTTGACGAGGTGACAGCCGCGCTGGATCCGGAGATGGTCAGAGAAGTTCTCGATACCATGTTAAAACTTGCCAAAGCCGGCAGTACGATGGTGATTGTAACCCACGAGATGGCCTTTGCCAGGGCCATTGCAGACCGGATTCTATTTGTGGATCATGGAGAATTGGTGGAAGAGGCAAAGGATCCGAAGGCATTTTTTGACCATCCTGCTACCGAGCGGGCACAGAGATTTTTACAGACATTTGCGTATGAATAAAGAGACACTTAAGATGATAAAAACAGCATGGATCAAGTCCCTTCCCATTATGTGCAGTTACATTTTTGTGGCCATGGCTTATGGCATTATGATGGAAGATGCGGGATTTCCCTGGTATGATTCCCTATTCATCAGTATGACTGTCTACACAGGTGCATTTCAGTTTGTACTGATTACTTTTCTAAGCAGCGGTGCTTCGCTGCTTACCGTGCTGCTTACAGCTTGCTTGATGAATAGCCGCCAGACCTTTTATAGTCTGACCTATGCGGCGGATTTCAAAAAGATGGGGAAACGGAAGATATATATGATTCATACGATGACCGATGAAACCTACGCGGTCAATTGCTCTCTTCCCAGGAATATGAAAGGCCGTCTGGATATCATGTTTTTTGTTGCCCTCTTTAGCCGTATCTATTGGATGGCCGGAGCAGTGGCGGGCGGCATTTTGGGCCAGCTTTTGCCCTTTGACACGGAGGGTATCGATTTTTGCATGACCGCGCTGTTTTTGATTATCTTTATGGATCAGTGGGAACATGCCTCCAGCCATGTTCCTGCTCTGGCCGGTTTGGGCATAGCAGTTTTATGTCTTTTTCTGTTTGGAGAAAGTACCTTTATGCTGCCGGCACTTCTTTTGTTATCGGGTCTGTTACTATTGACGGAAAGGCAGGAGAAGGCATGAGCGTGGAACGGATGTTAGTGGTTGTTTTATTATCTGCGGCCTGTACCTTTGGCCTGCGTGCGCTGCCTTTTATCGCTTTTCGCAAAACGGAGGGTATGCCTTTATGGCTGGAACGTCTGGGACAGCTGTTGCCATCCGGTATAATGGCCGTGTTAATTATCTATTGTCTGCAGGATGCCGTCACAGATGTTTCTCATTTGCTGCTGCCGAAACTGGCGGCCGTATTACTGGTCATTCTGACCTATCGGTGGAAGCATAATACGCTTCTTAGCATTGTGTCCGGTACGGCATTGTATATGATATTGCTGCGTTTGTGGTAAGCAATTGGCAAAAAGAATGGATGCGTATGGAATTTTATAGAATCGGTAAAGATATTGGCCAGACAGCGCTGCCGAAAGGCGGCGCTTTCGTTGTGTCCCAAGATACTTTATTTACGGATTCCTATGTTTTATGCTATAATAAGACGTTAAAACAAAGAGCAGGAGTTGATACGGTAATGTTAAATCAATTTTCGAGAACACAGTTGTTGCTGGGAAAAGAAAATATGGAAAAGCTGCATCAGGCGAAGGTGGCAGTTTTTGGTATCGGCGGTGTCGGCGGTTATGCGGTGGAGGCAATGGCCAGAAGCGGAGTCGGTTCGTTTGTCTTAGTGGATGATGATAAAGTTTGTCTGACCAATCTGAATCGTCAGATTATCGCGACGAGAAAAACCGTGGGAAAATATAAGGCGGATGTAATGGCGGAGCGGATTTTGGAGATTAATCCCAAGGCGGAGGTGGAAGTTCGCAAGTGCTTTTATCTTCCGGAAAATGCCCATGAGTTTGATTTTTCTCAATATTCCTATGTGATTGATGCCGTGGATACGGTGACGGCAAAAATAGAGATTATCATGCAGGCGAAAAAATGCGGAGTGCCCGTGATCAGTTGTATGGGGGCCGGAAATAAGCTGGATCCTACAAAATTTCAGGTGGCGGATATTTATAAGACCCATATGTGCCCGCTGGCAAAGGTTATGCGCAGGGAATTAAAAAAACGAAGAGTGAAGAAGCTAAAGGTAGTCTATTCCACAGAACAGCCCATCCGGCCATTGGAAGATATGAGCATCAGCTGCCGGACACACTGTATTTGCCCGCCGGGGACGGCCCGAAAATGTACGCAGCGAAGGGATATTCCCGGAAGTGTGGCCTTCGTTCCATCTGTGGCCGGCCTGATTCTGGCCGGAGAGGTGATAAAAGATTTGGCGAACGCTTAACTTAAATGGAAACGATTAAGGATTTGGCGAACGCTTAACTTAAATGGAAACGATTAAGGATTTGACGAATGCCTAAACAGAAACAAGAAAAATGAGGTGTAATTATGGATTTTTCGAGATTGGAAAAGAATATATGCGATGTCATAAAGGAAGAGCAGATTAAGCTTGGTTATCGCGAAGAAACTATTCGTTTATATTATCCTTTGAAATCATTGAACCGCTTTCTTCGGACGGATTATACAATCGAGGCTATGCTGGAGGCGATGGAAGGGTTTTCCAAAGCAGTGGAGGAAACCCTGGGAACAGTAGAAGTCAGTAACAGGGGCGAGCGTTTTTGCCTGAAATTTTTGCCCCAGGCTTCGGAGTATGTCCATACCCATACGGCGCAGGATGGCTTTTTATATGATTTTATTCATACCATATCCAGACATGGAAGTACCATAGATGACGTACTGGCTCAGTTCAGGGCTTATTCCGACTGTGTGCATGTGGAAAAAGCAAACCATGGGGAATTTGATTATCTGGTCTATTTTGAGGATGGTAACCCCGATGATTTCCGTTATTGTCTGACAGATGAGGGCTGTCATATCATTTATCACCGCTATACCCAGGAGGACTATGATGATCTGGGATTGGATACGGCGCCCATAACCCAGGATATGACGATTGCCGGGGTGGTCTCCCAATTACCTGGTCTGGCAGCGCTTGCGCCCTGGTTTGTGATACGGGGAAAGGCATCGGTTATGGATTTGCCGATTGTCAGAAAGAATGAGACCCAGGGAGCGGTGATTGTGGAAGCCCTGCAGGCAATGGATCGGTGGCAGCAATCCGGCCAGCTGCATTCAACGGCTATTTATTCGGAAGAAGAAATAGCAAAACAACCGGATAAAGCCATGACGAATCTTTTGCATTTGCCCGGAAAGGAGGGCGCCGGATTTGTGCTGATTTTAAGCGGCGGTTCCTACACTGGCGTTTACAATATTGGAGAGGGGATTCCCTGCGGTTATCAGATTGCGCAGATGGGCTATCACGCTTTCATTTTGACGTATCAGGTAGATGGAAATTCGGTGGTAGACAGGGCTCTGGAAGATGTGGCGGCTGGCCTTTCGCATATTTTCGCTCATGGAGCTTCCTATGGCGTTTCTACAGAATCTTATGCGATTATGGGCATGTCGGCAGGCGGTCATCTGGCGGCCAGCTGGGGACTGAAAGAGATGGGCTATGGGGCCTATCAGCTTCCGGCTCCGGCCGCGGAACTATTGGTTTATCCGGCTGCTTCCATGAAGTTATTGCTGGAAGCTATGGATAATTATAAAGAAGAAGACCGGGAGAAATACCGGGCCATCGCAAGAAAATTCATGGATTGTATTGCGGGAGCGGGCAGTACGCAGGAAGATTTACTCCGTTATAGTGTGGAAGAAGTGCTGGATGAGTCCTATCCGCCGACCTATGTGGTTCACTGTACGGAAGATGCGCTGGTTCCTGTGTCTACAGCTTATGGCATGGAGGCAGCTTTGAAACGGCATGGGGTAAGAAACCAAATACAGGTTGTGGAAGGCGGATGTCATGGATTTGGAACTGGCGTCGGGATGGAGGCAGAGGGGTGGCTCGATGAGGCCATCACATTCTGGAAAAATTTCGGTTCCCAAAATGCATGAAAAATAAACATTCCTGAAAAAGCAGAATAAGATAGAATGAGAAAAATCAGCATAAAAGATTGGAATAAAAAGGGGATAGGCAATTTATGCAAGTGGAAATCTCATCAATGATTGTATCTATTATGGAAATTATCGGGACGATAGCCTTTGCCGCGTCAGGAGCCATGGTCGGTATCAGAAAAAATATGGATATCTTTGGTGTATGCGTACTGGGGATTGTTACGGCCGTAGGCGGAGGGATCATTCGGGACGTCATTCTTGGGATCACGCCGCCCGGCGTTTTTTTGCATCCGACGGATGTGCTGGTGGCTACCGTCACGGCCTGCCTGGTTTTTACGGCGCTTTTTGTGGGACGCAAATGGAAGCCGGGCCATGTAAAGGATATTTATGATCATGTAATGCTGCTGATGGATACGGTTGGTCTGGGCGTTTTTACCGTATTGGGAGTGAATACCGGCATTGCGCAGGGGTATGCCGGACGGATGTTTGTCCTGGTATTTGTCGGGACAATTACCGGTGTTGGCGGCGGCCTGCTTCGTGATATCATGGCCGGTGTGCCGCCAATGATTTTTGTAAAGCATATCTATGCGTGTGCTTCCATTCTTGGGGCCGTTATTTATGTACTTGCTATGAAATATTTAGATTCTGCCAATGCCATGCTGATTGGCTTTTTTGTGGTGATTCTTATCCGTTTTTTGGCAGCACATAACCGCTGGAACCTGCCGCGGGTGAATCCCTGAGAATATTTTCTTTTATTCGGCTGTAGTTGTCATATTCCAGATAGAGCTTCAACTCTGTCTGGAATTTTTTATATGAGGAAAATTCTCTTGGATACAGAACATAGAAAGGATTTTTGACCAGTTGTGTTTTGAAATTAGCCAACTATCGCAAATTCATTGAAACTATTATTTGCTTTACTTATAATGGCATTGTAAAGAAAAAGAAAGAGGTGATTATCATGCAGG
>CAYRTA010000060.1:0-13150 GCA_964427045.1 uncultured Hoministercoradaptatus sp.
TTCCTTTGATGCCTTATCATCCTCCGGCAGATTACGGATATAGGTATACATATTTTGAAAAAATTCTCCCTCATCCATCTCCCGCAAAAGGCATTTCCGGCAATATCTTTGCTTATATTCTTCCATTATTTCACTGCCAGGTGCAGAACGCTGCATGCCGGTACGGTAAAACGCAGGCCCTGTTCCGTTATCTCGGCCTTCGTAAACGCTTCCGCCTTCACGACTTCCGGATCCTCAAAAGTATTCATTGCACGCATCGTATTGGTCAAAATCTCACCTGAAACCGCTTCCACCTTCCGGTCACGAATCTCCGTCTCCACCTCATAATCTTCGGTTACGGACAGGTTCGTAATCGTAATATGCATGGTACCATCCTTCGCCACCGATACGGATTCCGTCAGATTCGGCACCTGATAGGCCGCTTCCTCTCCGATCCATTCCGTATCCATATGGCTTTCCACCAAAGTGGCATCCTGATGATATTTGTACATGTGGAATACGTGATACGTAGGTGTCTTGATCATCTTCGGTCCTTCAGTTAAAATCACAGCCTGCAGTACATTTACTAACTGCGCGATATTTGCCATCTTCACACGGTCACTGTGTTTGTTGAAAATATTCAAGGTAATACCCGCCACCAGCGCATCGCGCATGGTGTTTTGCTGATACAAAAATCCCGGATTCGTGCCAGGTTCCACCGTAAACCAGGTTCCCCACTCGTCTACAATCAGTCCAACCTCTTTATCCGGATCGTACCTATCCATAATCGCGCCGTGTTTTTGAATCAGTTCATCCATATACCAGGCCTTGGCCAGCGTCTTATACCAGACTTTTTCATCAAAGTCCGTGGCGCTTCCCTTGATATCCCATCCTTCCGGATGTACATAATAATGAAGAGAAAGACCATCCATATAGCCATGTTCTTTCTTTCCATTGTGTTTAAAACAGGTGGCCAGTACTTCCTCGGTCCATTCGTAATCGTCTACGTTTGGTCCGCAGCAAATTTTCTGAATCTTCTCACCTTTTTTATACTCCCGGACATAGGTCTGATATCTCCGATATTCGTTGGCATAAAAATCCGGATTCATATTACCGCCGCAGCCCCAGTTTTCATTTCCCACGCCAAAGAAGTCAACCTTCCAAGGTTCTTTGTGTCCATTCTTTTCACGAAGCTGTGACATCGGGGAAACACCTGCAAAAGTCATGTATTCAACCCATTCTGACATTTCCTGCACGGTACCGCTGCCCACATTACCGTTAATATAGGTCTCGCATCCCAGTTGTCTGCAAAGTTCAAAGTACTCATGGGTACCGAAACTATTGTCCTCCACAACGCCGCCCCAATGGGTGTTAATCATCCGTTTTCTTGCTTCCTTCGGTCCAATACCTTCCATCCAATGATATTCATCCGCAAAGCATCCGCCCGGCCATCGCAGTACGGGAATTTGCAACTCTTTCAGAGCCTCCACTACGTCTGTACGCATCCCGTTCACATTCTCAATTGGAGAATCTTCACCAACAAACAGGCCTTCATAAATGCATCTGCCCAGATGTTCTGAAAAATGGCCGTAAATTTCTTTGTTGATCTTATTCAGTTCCTTATTAGAATTAATCACAAGCTTTGACATACGTCAATGTTCCCCCTTGATGATAATTTAGATAGTCAAAAAGTATTTTGACACATGATCCCGAAAATTTCGGTTTCATATTAATTCATTTTACTATAAGCAATACGAATTCGGATATCCTGGTTATAATTACCGAAACCAGAACCGAACAATGTCATTCCCCCCACGTTGTCCGCGTCGTTGGGAACCATAAATTTAAAGCGCAGGGTACTCTTATAATCCAGTTTGAGTTGATTCAAATTAATGTTGGATACTCTCATACCATCGATATAAGTACCTTTCCGGTTAATCACCAGCATCTTCAGCACACCATACTGATTCCAGTTGGGAAGCCACCAGTCAGGTGTGAAAATACCATGGACATCGCCAAAGTCCCCGGCGCTTGTCCACATGCCAATCCGCACATCATTTAAATAAAAGGATATGTCGGACGGCCAGTCATTACTGGTTCCGGGAGCCTCCGAGCCAATCTCAAATGACAGGGTAATCTGGTCAATTTGTGTTGCCTCAGGAAGCAGATTGGGGATAATATATTCTATATATCCCTTACCAAACCACAGTATTCCGGCATCGATGCGGTCCGGATGGGCAAAGTATCTGGAATCATCCACTTCGCCGATTAAATGTTTGGTTGTAGCAAGACCACAGGTGGGATAAACCTCGTAATTGGAATAATGTCCAACCTTAACTTCCGCATTATAGATCTGATTATTATTCTTTGATTCTTCTGATTCAATATCAATCAAAATCTTATCCTGGCCGATACTGCATAATTTCTGATTCCCATGACTGCCATGCTCAATGGATACTTTGATCAGGCCACATTCTTCCAGTTTCTTAATATGGCTGGTCAATGCTCCGTTCGTAATTCCAAGGCTGGATGCAATGGCATTCATACTCATTTCTTTATGTTTTAAAAGCAGCTTCAAAATACTAACCCGAATATCAGATCCCAACGTTTTGAATAAATCCAGTCCTTCTTCGATATTTTTAACATGTAACATCTTCCAACTTCCCTTCGCATTCGTCTCACGCCAGTCAACTAGTTACTTTAGAAAAACCAAAACTAATTGTACCTAACTTTTCCCCAAAATGCAATGCCTGATTGAAGAAAACCTGTTAAACATGCGGTCTTTTTTTGATTTTCATAGTCCCAGCCCTGATAAATAACGGCATTTTTCCAATATTCACTGTTTTTATCAAGGTAAACTATCTTTGATATTTTTTGTTCATTATCACGATCATCCAGTTCAATCAATTCCCAGAAGCCTTCCCTGCCTTCTTTTTCCAGAGGTTTCAGGGATTCTCCCGCGAAAGGTTCCGGACCCAAAACCGGCCAGCCGTCCACAAAGAACATTGGCCGGATCATCATATAGTGTTTTCTAAAGCTGAGACGTCCCTCATATTCATCTCTATAGCTTTCCGCCATAGCGCCGTCACGAACATGGTGAACAAAAAAGTAGGTTTCTCTGACCGGATCGTAAAAAGGAACACCATGTCCCGGTCCCCGAAAACCGCCCCACTCCCAGTTTTTATTGTCCCGTCCCACGCCAGGACGGGCCGCCTGAAAGCGGTAACTGTTTGCCAGCTTCTCTCCCTGACTTTTTTCCACCAGCGTAACGCCTTTGCGATCCACATAAGGCCCCATGACGTTTTTGCTTCTTCCCACCCGAATATCATAGTTATTCCCCAGCCAGCCATAGGACTGGAACAGATAGAAGTATCCGGTCTCTTCTATATAAATAACGGCTGCCCCTTCCGGTCCGTCCAGTTTCGGCGGCCGCCCTTTTCGGGATATACAAAGACCCAGACTTTTCGGATTATGATCTGCAGGCAAACCTGTCTCTGCATCCAGTTCCTTGATATAAATACCCCCGAAAAAGGAACCATATATCAGATAGCAATGCCCCTGATCCCATATAATATGTGCATCAATGGCATTCGGATAGGTATCATCCGTTCCCCAGGTATCCGCCACCACACCCCGGTTTTCGAAGGGGCCCAGCGGATGATCGGAAACAGCCAGCCAAATACGGGACTCCGAACTGCCGAAGGCTCTGGTCGCGGAATAAAACATCCGGTATTCACCATTCACATATTCTACATAAGGCGCCCAGAAACTCTTCGTTTTTGGATAGTTACCATTATCTCTGGCCTGGGCGATTGCCTTTTTTGACAATGCATATCCTTCAAAACGAAACTGTACCAAATCCTCAGAACTTCTAACAGGAATACCTATCTGATTCGGTATACCTAAGGGCGGTCCATACGTATCCGTACAATAGGAATAATACTTTTTGGTAACAGGGTCCCACATCATGGAAGGATCATGAGCTCCCGCAAATGCATTTCTTCTTATATTGTATTCATTCAAACGTAAATTACCGTCCATGTAACAAATCTATTCCTTTCTCAAAAAAGGGCAGTTGCAAAATACCCCCATTTCGCAACTGCCCATGAAATATGCGCTATTATCCTTTTACACCGGTAAGTGCCATAGACTCGATAATATATCTCTGGAAGAAGAAGAACAATGCCAGAGTTGGGAGTAATGACAATACGGAAGCCGCCATAATTAATGGATAATCACTGTTTACTGCATAAGAAGAGTTAAACATACGGATAACTACCTGCAGTGTATACCATTTATCTTTGGAAACGAAGATGGTTGGCGCAAGGTAATCATTCCAGATACCCATGAACCACAGAATAACCTGTGTCATCAACGCACCCTTCATCAACGGAAGAAATACAGATGAATAAATTTTGAAATAGCCACATCCATCAATTTTAGCCGCCTCAACCAAAGCATCCGGGATACTGGTCAGATTCTGTCTCAGGAAGAAGATTACACTTACATTACCGAACAAACCTGGCAGAATCAAAGGCAGAAGGTTATTGGTAAGACCCATTCTTGTAAACATTACATACTGCGGAATCATAACAACCGCGAACGGGATCATCATCGTTGCCAGCAAGCCAAGGAAAATACCATTTTTTCCTTTGAATTTCAGTTTACTGAAAGAGAATGCTGCCAGGGAGGAGGTAAAGCTGCCGACCAGCAGAACAGGAATTTCAACGATCAGGGTGTTGCGCACACCACGCAGGAATTCCGGTTTTGCCAAAACTTCGCTGTATTTACCCCACTTCCACGGATTCGGGAACAAACTGAAATTAGCAGAAAGAATCTGGTTCTTGGTCATGAAAGAAGCAAAGATCATGTAAACCAGTGGAAATATCATGACAATCGCGCCCAGACACAGCAGAATGAGCACAATCACATTTACTCTTTTCTCTTTCGCGGTTACGCCGCTTGAAGATTTCTCATCATTTTTAGCCATTTATTTCCACCCCCTTATTCTACGGTCTTGACCCATTTATCTTGGCCAATAAAGTTAATTGCTGTAATAATAAAGATTATAATAGCCAGAACAAATGCCATTGCGGAAGCGTAGCCCATCTGGTTGTTGGAGAATGCCTTATCATACAGATAGAATACTACGGTAGCAGCACTATAGTTCAGACCGCCGGACGGAACCATAACGACTACTTCTACGAATACCTGGAATCCACCGATCAGACCGGTGATCAGCAGGTAGAACGTAACCGGTGATACCAGCGGCCATGTGATATTTCTGAAAAGATTCCAGCCACTGGCGCCGTCGATCTTCGCCGCTTCGTAATAATCCTTGGGAATTCCCTGTAAACCGGACAGGTACAGGATAATAGATGTACCCAGGCCTTTCCATACCATGAAGATGATCATTGACACCTTAACCCAGAACTCATCACCCAGCCAGTTCGGTCCATGAAGCCCGGATAAGCCTTTGATGATACTGTTTAACAGACCATAATCATAGTTAAATACCCACATCCACAGGATTGCTACCGCAACCAGGGAAGAAATAACCGGAATGTAATACAGCGTACGGAGAATCTTGATTCCTTTGATCTTACGATTCATACCCATAGCGATTATAATACCGAGAATCATACCGGTAGGAATACCGATCATGTAAATAATTGTATTTAATAATACCTTCCAGAATTTTGCGTCTGTGAACAATTTGGTGTAGTTGGCAATACCAACGAAATTGTCCAGCATACTGTTCATACCAGTCCATTTTGTCAAACTGGCAATAAACGCAAAGACAATCGGAAATGCCATAAAAATACAGAATCCGATAAACGGAGGAGCAACAAATGCTAAGCCCCAACAATGCTCTTTAAAAGCTGCTTTACTCATTTTCTGACGCGTTTTTGCTTTACCACTCACGGATTTTCACCTCCAATACTGAGAGAAAACAAGTTTCCATACCGCACACACCTGATGTACGATATAAAATCAGCCGGCCGCGGGCGTGGTGCAACCGGCTGATTCGTTCACTTATTTATTATTCAACAGTCTCCCAAGCCTCATCCAGCAGTTCCTGCATCTCAGGCTGAACCTGAGCCACATACTCTTCTACTGTCATGCTGCCATTCTTAACATTATCGAAGCCTTCAAAGAACAGATCACACCATCCAGCACTTGGTGTGTAGGTTGTTTCCATGAATCTTCCTTCATAATTGTCAGTACCGTTCAGATAGTTGAAGAATACGTTTACGTTGGTCGGGAATGGAAGGTCTCCGCTCTCAACTGCTTCTTTGAATTCACCTTCAGCCATGGATACGATGTTCGGAAGCTGAATGGATTCACCGGTGGTAATACCGGAAAGTTCTCTGTTACCGTCTTCGTCCGCGCTCATCCAGTAAGCCAGCTTAACAGCCAGGTCTTCGTTCTTGGTGCTAGAAGATACACAATATCCAACTGTACCGCACCAGGTCATAGATACGCCTGAGGAAAGAGTCGGGTACGCGCACAGATCCCACTCAAATGGGAAGGTCTCGTCATCCATGAATGCAGCCACATCCCAGGTACCGCAAGCATAGAATGCTTCCTGACCAGCCAGCCATCTCTGATATACACCGAGAGAAGCATCCTGCTCTACAGATGGTGTAACACCATATTTCAGAGTCAGGTCAACATATTTCTGGCAAGCGTCAATAAATTCCGGAGTATCAATGGTTACCGTCCTGTAATCGTCAGACAGGAAGCTTGCGCCGTTAGACCATACATACTGATACAGCATGTATACGTTGGCAGCACCCATACCCCACTGATCGATTTCGCCGTCGCCGTCGGTATCTTTTGTCAGCTGCTGGCAAACCTCAACAAATTCGTCATATGTATATGGGTTGTCGGGATCCGGATAGTCAAGTCCTGCTTCATCAAACAGTTCCTTGTTATATGCATATGCAAATACGGAAGCGTCATGAGGCAGACCATACAGTTCGCCCTGTCCGGTGCTCTCGCCGTCATAACGATAACTGTCCAGAATATCCTGCATCAATCCATCGGTTGACAGTCCCTGTTCTTCCAGAACCGGTGTTAAATCCAAAATATAACCATTGTCAACATACTGGGAAATGCTTTCCGGGCCAACATAGAATACATCCGGCAATTCCTTTGCCGTCATCATACCGGTAAGTGTGGTTCCGTAGTCATCCTGTGTGGAATACTGAACCTCTACGGTACAATCATTGGCTTCCTCGAATGCCTCAATCATGCTGGTGTAAATCGCCTGTTCCTGCTCGTTACCATAAACAAAAATGTTCAGGTCCGCCGAACTGCTTCCGCCATCGGAATCAGAACCACAGCCAGCCAGTGAGGCTGCTGCCATAACGGCTACTAATCCGAGGGCCATAAGGTTTTTTCTCTTCATATGAAATCCTCCTTAAATATTACGCATATGAACGTTCCATACGCTTTGTTTTTTGTGAGTCAATCATATCAGATTATTTTAGAATTGTCTATGCTTTTTTATTTTTTTCTAAACTTAAAAATATATTTTTGTTAATTTTTTATAAATTTTTTTCTTTTTTTTGTTACTATTGCACCAATAAAAAAAAAAAAACAATTTAATTTAAATTCATCTAAAGTATTTTATTTAATACCAAATTATTTTACAAAAAGAAAAACACATAAAAAAATAAGCCCGAACCGTCTGAAAAACAGACGATTCAGGCTTTATTCTTACATGGGACGGTAAACAAAAACCGGATAACCATTCTCATCATAATCTATTTTCATAAGCATGGCATGACGATTGATATCGTACAGAGAGTTTCCGGTAATCTTTTCATACTGGCGGGCATGATAGATACAGTAATCCGTAACTCCGTCTTCTCCCTTTACAAAGGAATTATGGCCAGGCCCGAAGATTCCTTTCTCCGGATCCGTTTTTAAAACCGGATACCGCTCCTTCTTCCAGGCACGTGGATCCAGAAGATCCGCATCTTCATCAATACTGAGCATACCCATACAATAGCAGGCGCCGGTGGAACTGGCAGAATACGTAAGAAAAATCCTGCCGTCATGTTTTAAAAAGGCCGGTCCCTCATTCACCCAGAAATTAACCCGCTCCCAATCATAATCAGGAGTAGTCAGCAAAACCTGGGCAGTAGCCAGTTTATACGGCGATTCCATACGGGCAATGTAAAGATTGGATATCTTACGCCCTTTATTTACCTTTTCCGCCCAGACAAAATACTTTTCTCCCTTATGCTGGAGAATTGTGGCATCCAACGAGAAATCCCGGAAGCTGAATTTATCTCCCTGGGCCGGCTGTATCATACCTCTTTCCTCCCATGGATCTTTCATCGGATCCTCTCCCATACATTCCAATATATAAGGACGCAGCTTCCATTTGTTTCCTATCTCACTGGCCGCATAGTAAATAAACCATTTACCATCCAGATAATGAATCTCCGGAGCCCAGATATGCAGGCTCTGCGGACCGCTTTCATGTTTGGTCCAGACCGTTTTCTCCTCGGCCGAAGCCAGCCCCTGAATGGTTGTGGCATGACGAATGGCAAGTCTATCATATTCCGGCACGGAACCCATAAAATAATAAGTTCCATCCGGTCCGCGGAATACATATGGATCTGCCCTGTGTTCAATTAGTGGCTTGTTGTATTCTGTAATACAGACTTTCTTTCTACTCATATTCAGTCCCCCTATTAGGATTTTAGGTTCATTTGCCCTATTTTACACCCGAAGTCAGCGATATGCAATCATTATTTTAGCTTTTTGTAAATTATTACATATTATTCTAAATATTTTTGGCTGTTTTTCTGGGCTTTTTTATATCGACTTTTCTATTACTTACAGTTATAATAGTAAAGTAAAATAATTTAGCACCATCAAAAGGAGCAATCTATGAACATTTTTTCTTTTAACAGCTGGCTCTCCCGCTTTCTGTATCTCGTGGCCGATATCGTAGTTTTACATTTTCTCTGGATCATCTTCAGCCTGCCGGTGGTCACCATAGGCGCTTCGACCACGGCTGTGTACTATTGCGGCATGAAGCGGGTGCGAAGAGACGAAGGATATGTCATAAAAAATTTTATCCAGGCGTTTAAAGCGAATTTCCGGCAATCTACTTTGATCTGGCTTTTGATTTTGCTCGTTGGCGCCATCCTGTTCATGGATTTGCGCATCGGTATGGCCGCAGGCGGCGTCCTTGGAAAGCTTATGATTATCAGTTGTTCCATTCTCCTGATTCCATTCTTCTGTACGGCGCTTTACATTTTCCCTGTACAGGCCAAGTTCGATAACCGGATTATTGATAATCTGAAAAACGCGCTGTTGATGTCACTGTCAAATTTTATCTATACCTTGCTTTTGGTTTTTATCATTGCCACATATGTTCTGTTATTATTCACCTTCCCGCCTTTCATCGGACTTTTGATGATCTGCGGAATGGGAATTTACGCGTATCTGACTTCCTCCATCTATGTTTTTATCTTCCGAAAATATATCCCGGAAGAATTACAGGAAGATTTGGAAGCCACAAAAATAGACCAGGAGTCATGATTCCTGGTCTATTTTGTTTTTTCTATTTACTGTGCCATACTTCCCCAGATACAGGTGTTATTCGTCCCAATCGCCGAGAAAGTCATAATCTTTTCACCTTCGTCGGAAGTTTGTTCGTAGAAAATACCTTTGAACTCCAATCCCGTATCCATAGTGATCGTCACATAGTCATAGCCTTTGCCGGAATCGGATTTCGTCCAGGTTCCTTCGAAAGCGCCGTTCACAGTCCCGTCCGCGCACAACTCCAGCGTTGTTGTCTCCAGCATACCAGTGCTGTTCTCTCTTCCATGATTGATGTACTCATACGTTCCGATTACCGCTTCATCATCCACATTGGTGATGGTTTCGTTACGGTTTTCATAAACAGCCGTGCAGGGCCACAAATCCTCATTCAGATATTGCTGGTGTACACGCACCTCATGATACTCGGAGCCTTCATTAAATCTCTGATGATAAATCAGATAACGCTGGCCGTCGCCGTCAATCAATGCCGAGTTATGTCCGGCAGACTTGTAACCGCGCTGGCCGTCAAACTGATAATTGCCGATCAGTTTAATACCATATTTGGAATTTTCCACTTTACCGCTGTCCGCCGCATTATTTCCCGCAGCATCGATATAAGGTCCGCAGATATTTTCCGAACGGTACATACGCATATTGTAACCGCCGTTGGCCGTCAGACTTCCATAGGTTTCATACAGATAGTAATATCCCGCTTCTTCATCATAAAGGATGAACGGTCCCTCGCCGGACTGATGTTTGCTGCTGGCAATATGCGTACCAAAATAGCGGTCCACAAAATTACCGGATTCTTCATCTTCGGAATCCACGCCCGGATAGATCACCAGGCCAGTCTCCTTATCCACCTCCAAAATATAGAGGCCACCGGACCAGGAGCCATAAACCAGATACAGATTACCATCCGTATCTTCCACTGCCGTCGGATCAATGGCATTCGGCGCATAATTGGTATTATAGGAACCGTCCGAAGAGAACCATTCTTCGCTGATCTCATCGATACCGCCATTTTCCGAACCAAGATTAACCAGTTCCTGCAGATTCAAATAGTCGTTATCCCATTTGGTATCAATATCGCTGTTGGTATCCACACCGTTATTCTCAGAAAAACCGGAGTAAATCATCGTGTCCACATAGGTATATGGTCCCTCGATGTCCTTCGATACGGCAAGTCCAATGCAGGATTTCTTCCAAGTGGAAGAACAACTGTAATACATCAGATACGCTCCTCTGCTGCCATCCTCCCAGATGTAATAATCATCCCAATATACATCCGGGGCCCACACAGCGTATCCGCCTACGCAATCCCCATCGTCGTAACCGGCCCACGCGAAAGATTCCGCGAAATTCTCCAGCAGGTTTCCATAGATGGGATTGTCGTCCACGTCCTCATAATCGCTTACAAGCTGCTCCCAATTGACAAGGTCGTCCGATTTTGCGGTGGCCAAATGTGTGCCAAACACATAATAGGTACCGGTTCCGGGCTCCTTTACAATCGATGGGTCGTGAACACTCACTCTGGAAATGACACCGTCATACTCTTCCTTCTCGTTTGTCACTTCCTCGGTAATGGTGACTTCCTCGGGTTCTACGGTGGTTGCTGGCTCACCGGAAGAGCTTGCCCCGTTTTCGGAAGTACAGGCCGCGGCAGATAACAGGGCCACGGTCAAACATGTGATCCATAATTTCTTTTTCAAAGCTATACGCCTCCTAAATCCATTATTTCCCACGCCCTTGATAAGGAAATCTTAACACAACCGAATTAAGATCACAAGAAAAAGTAAGACAAAACGAAAAGAAACCTCCGCCGGACTCCCTTTCGCATGCCTGGCAGCTTAAAATGCCTGCTGCCCGCATCTTGTTCATAAAATGCAGGCAGCAGGCATGGATTACCATTCCTATTGATCGGTTTCCGATACTGGTGTAATGACAATATTTTCCGCGGCTATGCCGGTTTTTCGTTTTACGATATCCTCGATCTGCGCAAGACTGGCATCATCGATCTCACTGCGAAGCACCACCACGTCGGCAGTCTCTCCGGTTAGATTTACCACCACATCAGAGAACCCTTTTGCTTCCAAAAGCAGTTCCGTGGCCGCTTCCTTTTCGGTAAGATCGGTCATGGAAACCATAGTCTCTACGGCGCTTTGCCGCTCGGTCTCTGTCAGATTCGTATTATTAATAATCTCAAGCAGTGCCTCTTTATTCTGAGAACGGATTTGTTCACGGTTGACACGGGCCTGAGCCATATAGGTGGCGGCGCCGGTTAGAATCGCCTCCCCCGGTGTATCCAGTGCCGTATCCGTCACCTCGCCATCCTCCCCGGTCTCCGCCAGTGCCGCCGTCTCATCTGTCAGGTCCAAATCCAGACTATCTACATCCTGAAGAACCTGATCCACATCTACCGTAGTGTCGGCCGCATCGCTGCTAACGGCTGCCTCC
Source organism: uncultured Hoministercoradaptatus sp. (assembly GCA_964427045.1). Taxonomy (GTDB): domain Bacteria; phylum Bacillota; class Clostridia; order Lachnospirales; family Lachnospiraceae; genus Oliverpabstia. The sequence continues at coordinate 12,007 of CAYRTA010000060.1, forward strand.
TCATCCGTACTTTTCGAAGAGCCCAGCTTCGCATCGGAGTAACTGATATAACCGGCCGCCGCTATCATGACAGCCAGTGCCGTAATGATGATTTGATTCTTCTTGAATATCTTTTTCACTGCTTCTCTCCTCATTTCATTTTTAATACTTTAACTTTATGGGCTTCCACATGAAAGAGAGCCATCACCGCTTCCTGTATCTGCTGTACTACGACCGGATTGTCGCCACCTTCGGCTACGATAAGCACACCGCGGATCTCCGGATATGTTTCGGAGACGATATAGGGCGTCTCCCCGCTTTCGGTTTCCTCATAAACGGTTGTCTCCTGTGTACTGGAGGACTGGCTGACTGACTCCGCACCCTCCTTGTCTGACTGGGTAGAACTCTGAGTATTTTCAGGACTATCTTTTTCCACAATCTTGCGCCCGGTGGACTCCATGGTCACGGTCACTTTCACATTTCCCACCCCCTGCACCTGCGAGAGCATTTCTTCCAGTTGTTGTTCGTACTCCCTGCGGCTGTCTGTGTCAGCCGCCGCCCCATCTGCCGTAGTATAGGCAGACGTGTCCGTACCGGATTCCTTTTTCTCCTGTTTCTGCACCGGCATGGCAATTACCAGCAGTAATAGCCCTGCCAGTCCGCAGACCAGCCATTGTTCCCGTTTTCCGTTTTTTAATACGGCAATCAGTTTCTCTTTCATACCTGCCCCTGCATCCTTACCATTATATTCCCCGCCGGAAGGTTATAGACTTCCTGCAATTCATTTTTTATCAAATCCACATCCCCGCCGGTTTCCTCATTTTCTTCATTCTGAGCCAACACAAGCGTAATATTTTTGATTTCCAGACTCTCCCCGTCAAACAACGTTACCTGACAGGAAGCCACCTCGTACCCATACCCTTCCGCCAGCTGTCCGACCTGACGGCAGATAGCCTTTTGGCATTCCTCTCTGATATAATCCTTTTGCTGGGGCAAGGCTGCCTGCTCGTCCTTTACCATATCGTTAAATTCTTCGGAAAATACCTCCGACAAAACCCCTTCCAGCGCATCGCCGGCATTCCGGAGGGCTAACAGCGGCCGCAAAATCATGATCAGCAAAACCAGGCCAAGAAAAAAACGAATATAGCGCCGTTCCGTCCCTTCC
>CAYRTA010000061.1:0-13082 GCA_964427045.1 uncultured Hoministercoradaptatus sp.
GTTGTACAGGAAGCTGCGGAGATAATCTTGTCTTCGCTTGTCAGACCTTCATGGTTTACATTGTAAACGATTGTCTTCAGATCGTTTCCAGCCGGAGCGGAAATGATAACGTGTTTTGCACCAGCATCGATATGAGCCTGTGCTTTTGCTTTAGAGGTGTAGAAACCGGTACACTCCAGAACTACATCTACTCCCAGCTCTCCCCAAGGAAGTTCTGCTGCGTTAGCTTTTGCATAAATTGTAATTTCTTTTCCATCAACAGTGATAGAATTCTCACCAGCGGTAACGGAATCTGCCAGTGCATATCTTCCCTGTGTAGAATCGTATTTCAGTAAGTGAGCCAGCATTTTCGGAGATGTAAGGTCGTTGATTGCAACAACTTCAAATCCTTCTGCTCCAAACATCTGTCTGAATGCAAGACGTCCAATACGTCCAAAACCATTAATTGCTACTTTTACTGCCATGATTTTCATTCCTCCTAAAAAGTATATAGAATTCTTGTGTTCCTTGTCCAATATATAAAGAAACATCAACTCTAGAATATTTTACCTAATTTGTACCAAAAATTCAAGACCTTTTTAAATAATACGCAAAAGAATCCGTTAAGAAATAATCAAAGTTTGTGAAATTCTGGCTTCCTTTCCCGAAAAACCGTATAATACGTAAACCCACAGGACCGCAGAAGTTCAGGCAATTGCGCAAATCCGTATCCCAGCACGTCAGGGCTGTGCGCATCCGAACCGATGGTAAGCAATTCTCCGCCCAGTTCCCGATAACGCCGGATCACATCCGGGTGAGGATTGGGAAACGACAACATGCGAAGTCCGGCCGTATTTACTTCCAGAGCTATTTGTTTCTCAATCAGCAGCTGTAAGATCGCATCGATTTCATCCGAAAACTTCTGATAAGAATAATGCTTATCCTTTTCCAACCCATAGCGTACCACATAATCAAGATGACCGAACGTATGGATTCCCCCAGCCGCCTTCAGATTGCAAAGAGACGTTTTGAAATACTCACGATAAGCTTCCTCGTCTCCCATTCTCTTAAAAATCTCACCAAAATAAGGGTCTTCCCCATGTATCAGGTGCATGGAGCCGATGACAAAGTCAAAAGGATAGCTGCCAAGATAGGATTTTAACCGTTCGGCCAGATGTTCCTGTAAACCGAATTCGACTCCTAAGGCAATCGATATTTGATTCCGGTATCTGTCCCGTATCTCCAAAACCCGTCTTACATAACGGTCGGTATCCAAAAAGAATTCACCTCCAGGATAATCCATGTCCATATGGTCGGTGATACAGATATGCTTCATTCCCAGAACTATGGCCCGTTCTACCTGCGCTTCTACTTTTGCTTCGCTGTCATCTGAAAATTCTGTGTGTAAATGACAATCCGCTATCACAATCCGTTCCTCCCTTTTCGCTGACGCTTTTCTATTTCACAGGAAACCGTATTGTGCTAAGAGCAAAATGGAGTGCCTTCCTATGAAACAAAAATCTGCCCGGTACTACAAAGCAGCTATACCGGACAGATAAAATTAATAATCTTCTTCGACTTCTTCCTCACTGATATCGCTCTTTGGTTTGGAGAGTCCTTCGATTTTAATACCGTTTTTCTCCGCATAATCCCAAAGCGCCGCATGGATCGCTTCCTCAGCTAAAAGAGAACAATGGATCTTGATTGGCGGCAGACCATCCAGAGCCTCCATAACCGCCTTGTTGGTTACTTCTAAGGCCTGCTGAATGGTTTTTCCCTTTACCAATTCTGTGGCCATACTGCTGGTAGCTACCGCGGCGCCACAGCCAAATGTTTTGAACTTACAATCCTGGATAATTCCATTCTCATCAATATCCAGATACATTCTCATAATATCGCCGCATTTCGCATTACCGACAGTACCTACGCCGCTGGCATTTTCTATTTCTCCCACATTTCGCGGGTTCTGGAAATGATCCATTACTTTTTCACTGTACATTCCTGCCATTTCATTCTCCTCCATTTTTGTGGTTCCTGCAAGTACTTTTTTGCATGACAAACCACAGGAATCCTTTCATGAATTATTTCTGTTTTCTGATAAAATCTTCATACAGCGGAGACATACTTCTCAACCGTTCCACAATTCCTTTTATCTTTTCAATTACAAAATCCGCATCTTCCTTTGTGATCTCCTCATTCAGGGTCATACGAAGTGAACCATGAGCAATCTCATGCGGCAGGCCAATTGCCAATAACACATGAGAGGGATCCAAAGAACCGGAAGTGCAGGCCGAACCACTGGATGCACAGATTCCTTCCATATCCAGCATAATCAGCAGAGACTCACCCTCAACAAACTGGAAACTGAAATTGATATTATTGGGAAGACGACGGGTTCTGTCTCCGTTCAGACGGCAATAAGGAATCTCCTTTTCGATCTTCTCAATCATATAATCTCTGATTTCAATTTCTTTTTCGGTACGCTCTTTCATGGTTTTCCATGCGCGTTCCGCAGCCACTCCGTATCCTACAATACCCGGAATATTTTCTGTTCCGGCTCTTCTCTTACGTTCCTGGGCGCCTCCATGAATCAGTGACTGAATCTTAACGCCTTTTCGAATATATAAGAAGCCAATTCCTTTCGGACCGTTGATTTTATGGGCACTGGAACTCAGCATATCAATATTGCATTCATCCACATTGATGGGCAGCTGGCCGAAAGCCTGTACGGCATCGGTATGGAACAAAATACCATGCTCCTTCGCGATCTGACCCACCTCGCGAATGGGTTGAATAGACCCAATTTCATTATTAGCGGCCATAACGGAAATCAGGATCGTTTCCGGCGTGATTGCCTTCTGCAGATCATCCAAAGAAATGATTCCATTCTCATCCACATCCAGGTAAGTCACTTTCACACCCTGCTTTTCCAGCCACTGGCAAGTATGAAGAATGGCATGATGCTCAATCTTCGTCGTAATAATATGATTACCCTTTTTCTTATATGCCTCAACCGTTGCTTTCAACGCCCAGTTATCCGCTTCCGAGCCGCCGCCTGTGAAATAAATCTCATTGGATTTGGCGCCCAAAACTTTGGCGATCTGCTCCCGGCCTGTATTCATAGCGGTTTTACTGATGCCGGCAAGTTCATAAATACTGGAAGCATTACCGTAATTTTCAGAAAAATAAGGGAGCATCGCCTCAACAACTTCCGGTGCGGTCTTAGTTGTCGCAGCATTGTCAAGATATATTAATTTCTTCATACGAAACCTCCTAACACATTGTATATAACAGTTCTATATCTTAATTGTTTTATAAAATCACATATTCCCTAGTTATTGAATCGGATTCGTAAGAAAGTATACTCTGATTTCCATGTTCTGTCAAGAAACACATGAACATATATTGATATAAAAATAAGGCAAGAGGACTGTGTTCTTTTATGCATTTTTTCAAAAAACATCCTCTCTGGGGCGGCACGCTGCTTCTTACTTCGGCTGGATTTCTATCCCGGATTATCGGCTTCTTTTATAGAATATTCCTCTCACGGATCATTGGTGCAGAAGGCCTTGGAATCTACCAGATGGTTTTTCCATTGTTTGCGCTGTGCCTATCTTTAGGGGCCGCCGGGATCCAAACAGGTATCTCCCGCTGCTGTGCGGCTGCATTAAGCGAAAAAAACGAAAACAAAGCCAGGAAATTCTTTTTCTCCGGTTTTCTGCTTTCTCTGCTGATTACCGGCGCCGCCGCCTGTTTCCTTTATCAATTTGCCGAGCCCATTTGTCTTACGATTTTAAAGGAGCCCCGATGCATTCCGCTTCTTAAACTGATCTGTCTGAGTCTTATCCCGGCAGCTATCCATACCTGCATCAGTTCCTGGTATTTCGCGTCGAAAAAGACCGCCATACCCGCCATATCCCAGATTCTTGAGCAGATTTGCAGAGTTAGCTGCTCTTATCTTTTGTATATGGTTTTTACGGCAAACCATACCGTCGTCGATGAAAAACTGGCCATCTACGGGGCTTTGGCAGGAGAATTTGCGGCCTGTCTTTTTACAGTCATCTGTTATCTGCTGGAATCCAACGTGCCGAAAGCATCGCGCAACCAAACAGTCAGACTGGGCTTTTGTATGAAAACGATCTTTCAATTATCCGTACCTTTGACAGCTAACCGGGCTCTGGTAACCTTATTGCAAAGTACGGAGGCCATACTGATTCCGGCCCATTTAAGAGTAGCGGGCCTAAGCGAAACGGAAGCTCTGTCTACTTACGGCGTACTGACCGGTATGGCGCTTCCCTTTATTCTCTTTCCCTCCGCCATCACCAATTCCGTATCCACTTTATTACTTCCCAAAGTAGCCGGAGAACAGGCTGTTGGTGACCGGCAGGGCATACAGCATACCACACAGCAAACCATTCGATACTGCATGTATCTTGGTATTTTCTTTGGCGGCGCGTTCTTCTTTTTCGGCGGGCAGCTGGGTGAATGTGTCTTTGACAGCCGGGAGGCCGGACTCTACCTGCAAATTCTATCTTTTTTATGTCCTTTTCTCTACCTGTCATCCACGCTAAACGGTATCCTAAATGGCCTTGGCCATACGACGCTCTCATTTTTGCAAAACATTGCCGGACTTACCGTGCGCATCCTTTTTGTAGTATATGCCATTCCACGGTTTGGTATCCGCGGTTATTTAATCGGCCTGCTATTCAGCCAGCTGATTATTACCGGACTCAATCTTACTTTTCTAAAACGGGACATCACCATCGTTTTCGACGCTCTGCACACGCTGGTACTGCCTGCCCTCGCCATGTTCCTGGCAAATGGCATCGGCCTCTATGTCCTCCATCTGACAGAAACGTTTTGCATATCCTTTCTAGCCTGCGCCATGGCATTGGGCGCTGGCGGAATTTGTTACTTAATATTTCTGGTGGGTATGGGATTGTTTCCAGGAAAAACTTGATTTTTTTCATGGCATGAGATATGATAAAATACTGTGAACTATGGATAAACAGAGGAGAAAGAACAAAATGAGTATTGAATTCTTAAAGAAACTTCCAACTCCCACCGAAATCAAGGCGGATTATCCGGTAACCCAGAAAATACAGCGTACCAAAGAAGTCCGTGATGCGATGATACGTGACGTATTTACAGGGCATTCGGATAAATTTATCGTAATCATTGGCCCCTGTTCAGCCGATAATGAGGAGGCCGTGTGTGAATATATCAATCGTCTGTCAAGAGTACAGGAAAAAGTTTCCGACAAGCTGATTCTGATTCCCAGAATCTACACCAATAAGCCCCGTACCACAGGAGAGGGCTATAAAGGAATCCTTCACCAGCCGGATCCCGAGAAAAAGCCGGATTTGATCCATGGCCTGATCGCACTGCGGAAGATGCATATGCGCGCCATTGAAGAATCAGGTCTGACTGCCGCCGACGAGATGTTGTATCCGGAGAACTGGAGTTATCTGGACGATATTCTCTCCTACGTGGCAATCGGCGCCCGTTCTGTGGAGAATCAGCAGCATCGGCTGGTAATCAGCGGTATTGATGTACCGGCCGGCATGAAAAATCCCACCAGCGGCGATTTTACGGTTATGCTAAATTCTGTTGTGGCAGCACAAATCAAGCAAAACTTCATTTACCGGGATTGGGAAGTATCCACAAACGGCAATCCCCTGACACATACGATTTTGCGCGGAGCCACAAATAAGCACGAAAACGCTATCCCCAATTATCATTATGAGGATCTACAGTTATTACTGGAAAAATATAACGAGCGTGATTTGAAAAATCCGGCTGTTATCGTGGATGCCAATCATTCCAATTCCAACAAACAGTTCCGGGAACAGATTCGAATCGTAAAAGAAGTACTCCACAGCCGTAATGTATCGGCAGATATCGGCAAATTGGTAAAGGGAGTTATGATCGAAAGTTATTTGGTAGAGGGCGCCCAGAAGATTGGCTGCGAGAACCATGTATATGGAAAATCCATCACCGATCCTTGTCTGGGATGGGAGGACTCTGAACAATTAATCTACACCATAGCAGACCTTTGCTGATAAAAAAGAAGAAACAGGTTTTGTCAAAACATAACCGGTTTCTTCTTTTTTTATTTTATTCAGATTTATTCAGAATTACAACTCTTTATCTCATATTCAGCTTCTTGGATGAGCCTTCACGTAAACATCCCGAATCTTGTACATGCCGATATTCAGATACATCTGCGTAGTGGAAATATCGGCATGTCCCATCATTTCCTGTACACTTTTCAAATCCGCTCCATTTTGTACCAAATGGGCGGCAAAGGAATGACGAAGTGTATGGGGCGTAATATCTTTATGGATTCCGCAGGCCGACGCGTAAGATTTCAAAAGTTTCCAAAAGCCCTGACGGCTCATGGGATGGCCGGAACAGTTGGTAAATAACGTATCGCAGGTTTCGTTTTCCACAAAAATATCACGAACGCCTAATAAGTAACTTTTCATATACTTTTTGGCCGTATTATTAATTGGTATAATACGTTCCCGGTCGTTTTCTCTGCAAAGAATATATCCAACGGACAGATTCACATCGGTCACTTTCAAATGAATCAACTCACTGACGCGGATTCCGGTGGCATACAAAAGTTCCAGCATCGCCTTATCCCGTATTCCTTTCGGTGTCGCTTCAGAGGGCTGTGCCAGAAGTAAATTAACTTCTTCTACGGTAAGAATCTCCGGCATCTTTTTCTCAACTTTCGGGGGTTTCAGGTCCTGCGCCGGATCCTCCGAAAGCTTATGTTCTTTATACAAATACTGAAAAAAGGCGCGGATAGCCGCTACACTGCGCGAAATCGTTGCCGGCGCAAAGTGCTGATGTTCCAGATACAACAGATAAGAATTCAGACTGGTGGCAGATATCTGATCTATGGATACCATACCCTGCTCTTCAAAAAAATATTGCATCTTCTTAAGGTCACGGGCATAAGAAATCTCTGTATTCTTTGATACTTTTTTCGTATTATGTAAATATGTAATAAATTCCGTGATTACCTTTTCCATACCCTTGTATACCCATCTTTCCTGCAAAAATGTGACTGAAATTTATTATAATCATAATATTTTAGAAAAGCAATCGCATTTTTTCGGCGTTTTTTCGTGCTATTTTACAATTTTTTTATTTTTTACAAGATATCGGCAAAATTATATTTTATGTCTACCATATCTAGTAAAATGCAAATTATGAACAAATTGTTAATTTTTTATTTCGTTACCATTTCAGAAACGTGACAGATCAGTTTTCTCCCATACTGACAATCAGCCGGAGCACCAGGGGATTCACAAAAGTTTCTATGATAACACCGAAGATGCAAAGTGCCAACGTCATAAGACAGGCCATAAGATAGTCCTTTTGATTTTTCTTCGTCCTGGCGTTTCCAAACAGAAACATATACGCTGCCAGATAGATTAGCATATGGGGAAAGCAGGCGGCCAAAAACAGAAAAAAGCCGGTAAATCCATTTTGCAAAAATGCCATGGAGAGCAGGCTTCCCGCCAAAAAGCCCAGAAAAATATCACAGGCCGGTATCAGATAAGCTGCGGCCGTTGTATATCCCGCCACAGAAAAAAAGATGGTTTCACGCACTCTTCGAAATAATAAATAACGAAAATAGGACCGGGAAATGGCGGGTACCTGCCAAATCTTGCCCCAGGCAAACAGCGACATGGCATCGGCGGCCGCATTGCGAAAAGAAAAGGAAAGATTAGCAAAGACTCCCCCCAGTGCCATGCCAAGCACATACAGTAGAAATAACTCATGCAAAACAGAACGCTGTCTTCGTCCTCTGGCCAAAACCTGCTTCCCCCTCTCCGGTCTTCCCTGTTTTCTATATTTGATTTTCACGCTTATCTATGCTAAACTGTAACAAAATCTGGACGTATAGGAGGTATCCCATTTGTCTGAAAATCAGAAACCGGATCTTCGGGAAATCCGTACACACGGCACCAGTAATTTTCCCTGTGGTTTTTATCATGCCATCGGAGATGGTGAATACAAATTGCGTTCCAAACATCACTGGCACGATGAAATCGAAATCATTTATTTCAAGTCCGGAAAATATATCATTGATATCAACATGAATCCTTACGAGATTAATCGGGAGTGCTTTTGTTTTGTCAACTCCGGAGAACTCCACAGACTTCATTCTCTGACACCGGAATTTGAAGAAAAAGCCATCGTTTTTAATCCCCGCATGCTGCGCTTTCTGGAATACGACCCCATTGAGAAATATATCCTGGAACCGATAGCCCAATATTATCTGACCTTTCCGCGTTTTCTGGAAGCAGATGATCCGGCTTTCCCGGAATTCCGGGAACAATACGAGCAGTTTTCCTCCTATTTTACGCAGCCTTCGCAAATGAAAGAAACATCAGAAGTGGGTATTAATATGAATGAAGTGGTGAATCTTCTAAAATCAAAAGTATGCCTTTTACATATGATGACACTTTTGATTGAATATCACCATATGAACAGCTATGATCAGCCGGCAAACCCGCGCATCGAATCCATCAAGACCGTCCTGACCTATATTGGCAGCCATTATCAGGAAAAACTATATATTCAGGATTTGTCATCGCTGGTCAACATGAATGAACAGTATTTTTGCCGCTTTTTCAAAAAGGTTATTGGCAAACCACCCATTGAATATATTAATGACTACCGCTTAAATAAAGTCATCAGTCTTTTGGAAAACACGGAAATGCCTATTACGGAAATCTGTATGGAATGCGGCTTTAATAATATCGGTAATTTCCAGCGGCTTTTCAAACGGAAGACCGGAACTACTCCCTTAAAGTACCGAAAGTTAAAGACTGCAAAATAAAACCGCATCCATATGATCTGTTTCATCCACAATTTGTATGTTTGTATGAGTTATGATTTCTTTTATGCCGATAGGAGCAGCCCCTGGGCTGCTCTTTTCAGGTAATGCCCATAACCTGCTTTCTCTACTGCATCGGCCGCTATCAGGTCAACGCTTCCAATCTCTTCCCCGTCTTTCTGGTACACCATCTGCCCTATCACATCTCCCTGCTCAAGCGGCGCCTGAATATTCTCCTGCCAACGGATATCCTTTGTAATATGATCAAGGAAACTACCCGTTGTATCCAGATAATAAAAAGGCTCCTTATATACGCCTTCCACCGTATCCGCAACTCCGCCCTGTACCTTGATTTCTCCTACCGCCTTTTCATTATCATCGGTATATAAATGACAGATAGCAAATCCATAATCCAAAAGAGCCGCCGCATCTTTAAAGCGCTGTTTGGATTCCTCGGCGCCCAAAACAACTGCCAAAAGTGTCACATCTCCTCTGGTTGCCACTGCGGATACGCAATATTTCGCCGTACTGGTACTGCCGGTTTTCAGGCCCACACATCCCTCATAGCTTCGGATTAATTTGTTGGTATTGGTAAGAACAAATTCCGTGGTCCCCTGATTGGTCACATGGGTGATAGATTCCATCCAGATTGAAGAACTATTCAGAATTTGCGGATATTTTCTAACCAATTCTCTGGACATGATCGCCACATCTTCCGCCGTGGTGTAATGGTCTGTGGAATCCGTCAGCCCGCAGCAGTCCACGAAATGCGTATGTTCCATACCCAGTTCTTTTGCTTTTTCGTTCATTTTTATTACAAACTGCTCTTCACTCCCCGCTATGTGCTCCGCCATGGCCACAGAAGCATCATTTCCGGAAGCAACCACGATGCATTTGATCAGTGTCTCCACTGTCTGCTTTTCCCCTTCCTCCAAAAACACCTGGGAACCGCCCATGGATTTTGCGTAGGCGCTGGTAATGACCTCTTCATCTAACGAAAGATTGCCTTTTTCAATTTCTTCAAATATCAACAATAAGGTCATGATTTTCGTAATACTGGCCGGACTTCTCTCTTCCTGGGCATTCTTAGACAGTAATACCTGGCCGGTAGTCAGTTCCAAAAGTTCCACACTGGCGGCCTGGGTGGTTACTGCTTCCTCATTCTCAGCCAGAGCGGGCAGAGGTTTTAAAAGGCATAATACAGCAAGGCAGATTCCGAATATCCGTTTTTTCATAATACACCGCAATTCCAACATGTTAGTTCAATATACGGCGGCGCCTTGTCATTTATGCCTTTTCTTTTCGCCGAAAAAAGTTTACAATAGATTTATTCTTATGAAATGAACGATAAAGGAGCAACATGTATGAAAGAAACGATTCTTTTGTTTCATCCTGTCAATCAGGCCCAGCTTTTGAAAATCCAGAAGGCACTTATGCCCATGAAAATCCGGCTGCGGCATATTAAACCGGCAGATTATAACCAACCTTTGGGTTACCTGGCCGGACTCAAATCCATCCAGCCTGCCATTTCGAAGGAACCGGTAGACGGCCTTTCGGATACCATGATTGTTTTTGCCAACTTTACTAATACGCGTTTAGATCAGGCTCTGTCCGCCTTACGTGCAAGCGGCGCAGGTCCGCTGCCCTACAAAGCCATTCTTACTCCCACCAATCAGTATTGGAATGCAATCCAATGTTTCGAAGAAATCCGGCGGGAACATGAAGCTATGCATGGAGAGAAAAAAGCCTGATCAAAATCACTGCGCGAAGGGCTTATTCTGTCATATGGAAAGGGCTTTCTGCTTTAGCGTGACAAGGCCTTTTCTTTGACATAAAAAATAGAATCCTGTAAAACAGGATTCTATTTTTTAACGGCTGATCGCCAATTTGCACATTTTAGTTATATTTACGTTTTCTGGCAGCTTCCGATTTTTTCTTACGGCGAACGCTTGGTTTCTCGTAATGCTCTCTTTTACGGATCTCCTGCTGAATACCGGCTTTAGCACAGCTACGTTTAAAACGACGCAGAGCGCTGTCTAAAGTCTCGTTTTCTTTTACGATAACGTTTGACATAGTCTCACACCTAACCTCCCTCCAGTTGTAGATTGTGCAGAATACAACTGTTTGGGTATTTTATTGCACTAAAAGAAATTATACCATATTTTTTCCATTCGTCAATAGATTTTGGAAAGAAACTCGTACTTTATCTTCCAATATCTGGTACAGGAAACGGGACCTCTCTCCTACTGAACCTGCTCTTCTACCAGTTCCGGTACTTTAGCAATTGCCTGTGGAATCATCTCCGGCTTCTTGCCGCCAGCCTGGGCCATATTCGGCCGTCCGCCGCCGCCTCCGCCTACGATGGCCGCCGCTTTCTTAATCAGATTGCCGGCATGAGCACCTTTCTTCAGGGCGCCCGGCGTTACCATAGCAAGGAGACTTACCTTACCGCCCTTTGCGGAAGCCAGGACCACAACGCCCTCGCCAAGTTTCTCCTTCAGCTGGTCACCCAGATCACGCAGACCATTCATATCCACATCCGGTACTGCTGCAGCCAGAACCTTGACGCCCTTTACATCCACAATCTGATCCATCACATCGCCGATGGAATCCTGGGCCATCTTGCTCTTTAATGACTCGTTCTCACTTTGCAGTTCCTTCACTTCTTTCTGCAGATGGGCAATCTTATCTCCAACATCTGCCGGAGATGTTTTCAGTGCCTTCGCAATGGCATGGAGACGGTTTTCCAGTTCTTCATAATAATGAATGACCTGATTTCCGGTCAGGGCTTCAATACGGCGCACACCGGCTGCAACACCAGCTTCCGAAACAATTTTAAACAACGTAATCTGGTTGGTATTTGCCACATGGGTACCGCCGCAAAGTTCTATCGAGAAATCACCCATGGATACCATGCGGACCTCATCACCATATTTTTCACCAAAGAGCGCCATAGCTCCCGTCTTTTTCGCTTCTTCAATTGGCATAACTTTCGTTACTACCGGCAGGCTTTCCTGAATCTCCTGATTTACCAGCTTCTCAACTTTGCTGATTTCATCTGGCGTCATCGGCTGGAAATGGGCAAAGTCAAAGCGCAATCTTGTGGGCGTAACCAGGGAACCTTTCTGCTCTACATGGGAACCCAGTACGACTTTCAGCGCTTTCTGCAAAAGGTGGGTGGCACTGTGATTCTTACAGGTATCTGCTCTTTTTGTACCGGCAACTTCCAGCGTAACGGTCTCACCTACAGCAATCATACCGGATACCATACTGCCCACATGGCCGTATTTTCCGCCTCGCAGTTTAATGGTATCTTCTACCTGAAATACCCCATTTGCGGTACGGATAAAGCCGGTATCGCCTTCCTGGCCGCCCATGGTTGCATAAAATGGCGTCTGCTCCACGAAGACAGTACCCTTCTGGCCCTCCAGCAAACTATCTGTCAATTCTGTTTCCGTAGTCAGAACAGTCACCTTCGATTCTCCGGTCAGCGTATCATAGCCGGTAAATTCCGTAGAAACAGAAAGATCTATCTGGTCGTAAACCGTAGCATCCGCGCCCATATAGTTCGTCACTTCACGGGCTTCACGGGCACGCTTTCTCTGGGCATCCATTTCAGACCGGAAGCCTTCTTCATCAATGACATATCCCTTTTCCTCCAGAATCTCTTTTGTCAGATCCATGGGGAATCCATAGGTATCATAAAGTTTGAAGGCATCGGCGCCGCTTAAGGTATTCTTTCCTTCCGCTTTCATGCTGTCTTCCATCTCTCCAAGGATACGAAGTCCCTGGTCAATGGTCTTATTAAACTGGCTTTCCTCATTGGCAAGCACTTTTAAAATAAATGTCTTTTTCTCTTCCAGCTCCGGATACCCATCCCTGGAGCCCTCGATAACGGTCTCGCTCAATTTGGTAAGGAACTGTCCTTCGATTCCCAAAAGACGGCCATGACGGGCAGCCCGGCGAATCAGACGGCGCAGTACATAACCGCGGCCTTCATTGGTCGGCATAACGCCGTCGGAAATCAGGAAGGTGGCGGAGCGCATATGATCCGTAATCAAACGGATGGATACATCGTCATCATGATTCTGGCCATAGATTTTCCCGGCCACTTCACAGACTTTATTGCGCAGCGCGCAGATGGTATCCACATCAAAGATGGAATCTACGTCCTGAACAACCACTGCCAGACGTTCCAGACCCATACCGGTATCGATATTCTTCTGTTTCAGAGTCTCATAAT
>CAYRTA010000062.1:0-12689 GCA_964427045.1 uncultured Hoministercoradaptatus sp.
TTCAGAACTATTCTGCTGTTTGAAAACGAAGAGGGTGGCGAAAATGTCAAAGAAATGTAACATTCCTCGCGATTTATGCTTCGTGAGTTCCTTATGATGACAACATGGCGATCTGTGACGTAATACGGCCGTAAGGACATCCCGCCTTGCTCATTTTCCGTGACATATACATATGCCGCAAGCAAAGCTCCTCGTTCTGACCTGAATAGAGTGGAACGAGGAGCCATTTCAATTATATTTTTAATGTTTCGAGGTTTGCCAGGAGTTTTTGGATATCTTCTGTTTTCCAGAGGCCGGGAACGACAAGTGGATGGTTATTTTGAGTTGAACAAAGCACAAATCTCTAGGAAAAGAACGGCTGCCGGATTGGCGTTTGTTTTCGGATGACAAGCTACAACATCATAGGTGGAGTCAACGCCGTTGATATCCAGCTTTACACAGGTGTTACCTGCTTCTGATGCTGCATGCTGTGGAAGAAGGGCAAAGCCGACACCTGACTTTACTTGAAAAAACAGTTCCTCAATAGACTTGGCCATGTGTAAACTTTTCTTGCTGACGTTGTACAACTCCGGGCCGCCTACATTCTTTACAAAGTCGTTAGCTGTATTGGCAAGGAGAATCACATCTTCATTATATAGCTTCTCTACATCGATAGAAGTTTCATGTGACAATGGGTGGAAAGCCGGTAAGATGGCCTGAAACTTTCCGACGCTAAGCGGAACTATATTGTAGTTTTGAATGTCACTATCTTTTAAATGGAATGAAAATGTGATTCCAAGGTCAGCGTCACCAGTGTTGAGCATATGCTGGACCTTGTCTTGAGACCTGTAGTTGATGGAAACCTCGACATATGGATATTTCTGCATGAAATATCCATATGTCTTGAATAGCGCGGACGAGTATAAATTCAGGGATGCTATCGATAGTTTGTGGAGCTCATTTTGCGCGGCCGATTGGACATCGTGCCTCATTATGTCTAGTAACGCCATAAGTTCGTTCACTTTTTCAAGCAATATTTCACCTGAACGAGTCAACTTTACAGAGCGATTGTTTCGGATAAACAACATACACCCTAAGCTTTTCTCCAAAGACGACATATTGCGGCTGATTGTCGAATGGCTTATGAATAACGCGTCGGCTGCTCGCGTAAAATTAAGGTATTTGGCTACAACGGAAAACTGTTTCAGATGTTCAAAATTCATCATACTTGCTTACCTTACCCTCCTGTATATCAATAAGCTGTTGTAACAGATGAGACTATTACAGTATAGCACGGGTGTTCGGATATTGCAATAGTGCGTTTTATGCACGACTACAGTTGACAAATAGCATTTTACAAACGGTGTTGATGCTGTTAAAATTAAATAAATTTTATGAGATATATAAAAATTCAACAGCACTAGGTCATTAAATATATAATATGTAATTAAATGGAGATTATCAGAATGTCAAAAGAAAAAGTGTTTATTTCAAATGATATTTGCAAAATCGGAACAGATGGGGAATATCATCTTTTCGGTAGCCGTTGCACCAAATGTGGACACAGATCCTATCCGGCCACAAGCTTTTGCGGGAAATGCCTTGATCCAAATCAGGAACAATATGAGTTGGAGGACACGGGGGAGATATATTCCTACACGATAACGCGAATGCAACCTCCCTATGGGCATTTTACCACGCCGCATCCCATTTGCTGGGTATCGATTCCAAACAGTGAGGCAAGAGTGACGGCACCGCTTTATATAGAGGAGGAATCAAAGTATAAAGTGGGAGCAAAGGTTAAATTGACATTTGATACGTATTGGGAGGAAGAGGATAAAATTGTTGTCGGGCCAAAGTATCATATAGTTTCGGAGGACAAGTAATTGAGAGATGTATACATACTTGGCGTTGGCCAAACAAAGTTTACGAAACAGCCGGAATTCCATCCGTCGCGGCTGGGCGAGGCTGCAGTTCGGGACGCAATCGAAGATGCCGGCATAGATCCGCGAAGGTTGGAGATAGCCTACGCTGCCCACTGTGAGGGTTCAAGCCAGCAGTGTGAAGACATACTGAAATATGTCGGCGTCGTTGCCATCGAGATGCACAATCTTGAAAACGCGTGTGCATCGGGCGGAGACGCTGCCCACTCTCTGTGGAAGGATATTGCCCTTGGATACAAAGATGTCGGTATTGCCATAGGCGTTGATTCCCTGACACGCTCGAAACTGGCCGGAGGACTTATCCCTACTGCTGAAGGTGATATTGACGGAATGATGGGCATTACCATGCCGGGACTTGCGGCACTCAATGCCAGACGACTAATGGAAACAAGGGATATGACGCTGGAGGATTTAGCGTATGCTTCCATAAAGAATCACAGGAACGCCATTACAAATCCATATGCGCATTTCAGAAAAGCGATCACATTTGAGGACATAATGAATGCCAAAATGATATCCGATCCAATCACCGTTCTCCACTGTTGCCCGCAGTCGGACGGCGCCGCAGCGGTTATCATGTGTACAAAAAAGATCGCTATGCAATACACCACAAAGCTTATAAAAGTCGAAGCGTCTTCGCTTTTATCCAGCCCGTATAGCTCATGGGATGAGGATGTTCTGGAAGCGCCGCTTATCCGTATGCTTGCCGATGATGTCTACCGCAAGTCCGGCATAGCTCCAGAGAATGTGGATGTTGTGGAACTCCATGATGCTTTCTCGCCTGAAGAGCTTTATATGTATGAGGTCATGCGGCTATGCCCGCCAGGCGAGACAAAGCGGTTTATCCGTGACCGAGATGCCGAGATTGGTGGACGTTGCGCAGTCAATCCCTCTGGCGGCCTGCAGTCATTGGGACATCCGCTGGGAGCATCAGGAGTTCGGGTTGTGTGTGAAATAACACGGCAGCTCCGTGGAGAGTGCGGCGAAAGACAGCAGCCAAATTGCCATGTGGGTCTGGCTCAAATGGTGGGCGGAGGACTCGCTACATTGTCAAGTCCGGCTATAGGCTATATGAGCATACTTACAAACTGACAGAGAACGGAGAAGGTTATGTTAAAAAAAGTAAAACACATAGGATTTGCTGTTAAGAGCATTGATGAAACCATGCAGCGCTGGACGGCGGCCTATGGCGCACGGGAGGTGCGTCCCCGCAAAACATTCGCGGAGATCGGGCAAACTTCAACTTTGGTAACTATAGGAGATACATATTTCGAGTTGATGGAACCCTACGGAGATGTGGGCGTTGTGCCAAAATTCTTGGAAAAGCACGGCGAAGGACTTCACCATCTGTCGTTTCTCTCTGACGATTTAAAGGAGGACTGTAAAAATCTTACTGCCGCTGGAGTGAGGCTGCTGGGTGAAGGTCAGCCAATAGTCTTTACCCATCCAAAGACAAGCGACGGTGTGGTTATGGAAATAACAGAGGAAGATGATTGACAGCCTTTGTATCGGGACATGAAAATTTAAATCATTTGTTTAAAAAAGCACATTAATATATCAGATTGGAAATAAATAGGAGGAATTATTTATGGTAAAGAAAGAATATCCAATTGAAAAGCCGCAGCTTAAATATGCTCATGACGCTTATGGAGCATTGACAGCCGACCAGATAACCGAACGTATTGCTCCGTTTGCGGATACAGACGCGGATAGAAGGCCTGAAGTCCCCGAGTGCAGTTGGATACTTCCTCAGGAGAAGACCTTTGAAGAATATTCAAAGGAGCTTGAGCCTGTATTCTGGATGAAAAAAGTGGGTGGTATCGTCGAAGCGAGAGTCCATACTGGCGACGGCAGCCTTGTATGGGGTACAACACCTCACGCCTATGTCCACAAACTGTTTGAGTATGTCGGAAATGACAGAGACGCTGAAGTCCTGATATTCGGCGGCTCCGGCGAGAATTTCTTTGAGAGTCTCGGACCAAGGGACTGCTACAGAGATACCAGCAAACCTTTTGTAGACACACCGGAATTTGATCCAAAATATAATTGGGTGCTTTATGAGCATCAGTATTATGACGGCACACATGATATCGAGGCTGAGATAAATGTAGATATTCCAACTATAGGTGTGTGGAACGGCGGCTCTTTCCATTCTGATTTGTACCTTCTCACAGATATTACTCTAGCTACGGAGGACGCATGGACAACAGAGCAGCATTTCAGACTGAACATGGTACCTGGCGACGGTGTACAGATAGCTTGGAGAAATCTTATGGGCCGCAAGCGCTTTGCTTATGCCGAGCTTACCGGTGAAATCATTACAGCCCGTAAGGCCCTTGAGTGGGGTATGATTAATGAAATCCACGAGGATACGGAGGCTTGCTATAAGCGCGCTTGGGAGATTGCCGAACTCATTATGCATTCCGGAACACGTCAGACACGCCGCCTGACGGTTCAAGCGTTGCGTATGCCATGGAAATTGGACGTCGCGAGAGAGCTTCGCGGTAGCTTTGCTACGGAGATGTGGAACACGCTGTCTGAGGAGTCACCCCATAACGCACTCTATTGGGAGTCTGCCAAGGCGGAGGCCGCCGCAAACAAGGCCGCCGAGAAGAAGGGAAAGGTCGTGCGTCCGCGCCTAGGCAAGTTCATAGAGGAAGAACCAATAAAGTGATTTAGAAAGGACTATGCAGATGAGCGAAGAACTTAAAAACTACAGAGTTGACGAATTGCGCGACCCGGTGTGGTTTTCGGAAACCATGTGGAAGCGCGGTCTTACAGCTTTCCCGCCTGCGATAGTTACCTGCGCGATTACTGGCGGAAATAACGGTAAGGAATCAAATCCAAATTTGCCGGAGACTATAGAAGAGCAGGTTGAAAGCACCTATGAGGCTTACAAGGCCGGCGCTGTAATGGTGCACATACACACCAGAGAAAAAGACAACCTGTCCAAGATGAGCTGGGATCCTGAGGTATATCGTGAAGTCAATATTAAAATCAGAGAAAAATGCCCAGATATTATTATTAACAACACGAATATCTGCGGCCGTGATGCTGATCCCAGTACCAATTCTATAAGCGAACCCCACACCTCCATCATTGAGGCGAGCGCGGAGGTGGGATCTGTAGACGTGTCCTGCTATTTTTCCAGCATCCCGATGAAGCCGCGGGAGCCGGATCATCCTGCCCCTTGGACACTTTACCACGGTTACTGCATTACTGATGGTGACATCATGAATGCACTGGAGAAAATGAAGAAATATGGAATCAAGCCTGAATTCGAGTGTTTCGCTTTAACGGATTTGCAGTATGTTCGTACACTTGTAAATAAGGGATGGTCGGATCATATCGGCGGCCCAAACTGGATATCCATGGTTTATACCACCGGCTCCAACTGGAATCTCCCAATTTATATGGAGGCGCTGAAACAGTGCTGTCCCAAGAATTCTATGCTGAATATTATCGCTACGGGCGCACAGCAGTGGTCAATACTTGCGCAGGCGTTAGCTTACGGCTTTAACATTCGTGTGGGCATGGAGGACAATGTGAGGCTTGGCTCTGGCGCGAAGGCGGATTCCAACGCACAGCTTGTTGAAAATGCCATACAGCTTGCAAAAATAATGGGGCGTCCGGTAGCTAATTGCGAGCAGGCCCGTGAGATGATGGGGCTGGGAGCTCCAAAGACCTGGAAATAATTAGAAATATGTATATTGCACGTTGGGGAGGTTGCAGCATACTACCCCAACGTACATGAAATAAGACACAGCCTGACCGGCGTAAAATATGGATTAATGGTCAGTGGCAGAAACTCCGGACGGACAGAAGGTTAGCGAAGGGGAATTTACGTGAAAAGAGATTATACGACGGAAGAACTTGCGGACAGATGGATGGACAGGCGAGAGATTCAGAACATTATGGGGAAATATGTATATGCTACAATGATGAAAGAAGAGAAAACTATTCTCAGCCGTTTTTGGTCAAAGCGGGACGATATTTGCCTTGGCCTGAATAACGGATATTATGTAGGCCAAACAGCAGTGAAAACCTATTATGAAACTATAGACAGAAATACCCGTATCACCACTGAATATATGCTTAAAGTCCTTCCAAAATATTTCAAAGGCAAAACCGCGGATGAAATGCACGGCGTTGGATCCCTCGACGTAGATGCGCTGAATACAGCGGTCATTGAGCAGGCTGAGGACGGGAAAAGTATAAAGGCACTTTGGCATGTAATAGGCTTGGATACGGATATTCATCCTGAGGGACCGTATTCCTATTGGGGCTATGGTTATATTGCCGTTGATTTTATCCGGGAAAATGACGAATGGAGAATATGGCATATGCAGAACATTGTTGAGTTGGATGCCCCTGTTGGAACAGACTTCGGAAAGCCTGCCGCAAAACCGGAGTCCATCCCGGAATTTGCCGGACTGTCCGGCCTCCTGCTTCCACTGCCGGAGATGACAGTTGCGGAAATTATACACGAGGCATATCACGACAGTCGCGGTTTCGCGCCGCTGGCACGTGTCCCGGAACCATATGTAACCTTTGCGGAAACATTTAGCTACGGTGTCTGAGAGGGAATGGATATATGGGCGTTTATGGATACTTTAACAGACCGGTTTATGACGATGACACTGAAATTCGAAGGATTTGGGATCTCGAAGAGATAAAAAATGTCGTCAACAAGTTTTCTTTTTACATGGCCAACAAAGAAAGAGAGGCTGCTATTGAAAAGTGTTGGGTATCTGACAAAAAGTATACCGACACGGCTTCATATGGCAAAAACTGGGGATATTACGTCGGACTTAACGAGGTGAAACGCTTCCTGCTAAACCCTGAAAGAACCAACAAGTTCTTGAGCGGACAGCAGACGATGACATCTTGGGTAGTCGAGCAGGCTCACAACGATAATACCGCACAGGGTATATGGTATTCCATCTGGTATGAGATCAACAGAGACAGCGGCGCTTATTGGCATGGTGCCAAGGTAGGCATTGATTTTGTTAAAGAGGCTGACGGCTGGAAAATATGGCACTATTTTATGGGAGTTGATATTTTCTGCAGACCAGGCGAAGATTTTGGAAATCAGCCGTGTACCATATCTCCGGAGTATGCCCTTGTGGATCCGATGCAGGAGGATTTTGGAGACCCAACGATATCAATGGAAGCGTATAGCGCAAAATACAATTGGTCCCATTATCCTCCACTTCCTACGCCGCATAACACTTATGAAGACACCGTAAGTTGCGGCCCGACAGGGAATCCAAATTACAAGCAGGGAAGTCGAATGGCATAAAGTCAGGAAATAGTTGAAGAAAATTTTTGAGGTAAAAGCAGTGGGAACAGCAACAAGCACCGCAAAAAAGCAACGCCAACCAAAAGTCTGCCACTGAGAATTTTTTGAACAGGGCCATATCGTCAGAGAGGAAAGTGCCAGCTTAGCCCTCCGGCAGTTTATACAAACGGTCATCTTTCAATAGTCAAAAGACGAGCCGGATTGGTTTTCTCGCAGTAAAAGCGATTGCGCGTTTGCGCTGGTGCTTGTTGATCTCTTTGTACTTAAGGTTATAGTAATGCCTAAACTCGGAGATGCATCTTCTCCCGGAGTTGGCGACTTCCAGCAGATAACGGTGTATGACAAGGTTGCCGGATTTGATGAACCTTGTGTTCTGGGCCTCGAACTTACCGGACTGGTGCTGAGCCCAGACAAGGCCGGCAAACTTGGCAACGAATACTTGAAATTGGAAGCTGTGAATGTCACTGATTTCAGCGATGATGCCAGCACAATAGACCTTACCGATGCAGGGGATGGATGTCAGTGTATGAGGGATAATTTCGGACTGTTGCTCAATGGCCTAGTCCAGAACTTTGATTTGCTTTTCCAGGGCGCACACAGTCGCGATATAAACGGCCATTGCCTGATTTACAGAGTTGTTCACGGTAACAAGTAGCCGGTATGAGTTTCTGGCCGCAACTTGGACTGCTTTCGCTTTTGGGGCTCGGTCAGCAAAATTCCGGCATTTCTCATCAATAAATACAGTCAGTTCATCCAAGTCAGCATAGTATATGGGGGTGATTTTGTTGAACAGGAATTTAACAACACATCAGAAAATACAGTTTGCAAAAGCTGCCAACTGTATTGAGTCAGAATATGCGCTTCACTGCTATTATCACTCAACTGAAGTAAGGCCTGATTCACCGTATACATCTATCCTATGGTCAAAGCGGCATGATGAGATCTCGTCGTCCCACGCCTTTGGCGGATTGATAGGATATGATCACTGCGTTGTAAACTGGTCCGCTGGAATGCTTGATAATGCAAAAAAACGTTATGAGCGTATCAAAGAGAAATATCCTGAGATCGAGGAGCTCGTTGATAAAAATCCCGATGATTACTATTTTCTCGGCGGAGGATGCGTAATGCATGCTATAACAACGCCGGTGATAGAGATGGCGGAGGACGGCCTAAATGCAAGCGCCACATTTTATACGCCGGGTATTCTATTTTCCAATCTTACGGATACAGGATTTAAGCGCGGCGGAATGATGTATGAGCGCTATGGTCAGAACTGGGTATTTGAGGACAACGAATGGCGTGTTCTGCATAACCAAGTGATGATGGACATTGATATGAATCTTGATACGGATAACCCCGGACAGGAAATGTGGAACACCATTAAGGAGACCGGCTGGATGTGGAACGCCATGATGCCAGGGCCTCCGGGAGAGAAGGATAGGATCGGACCTGCAAACATGAATTACTATCCAATCATTGCGCCTCAGAGGCAGCTGATGCCGCCAGAACCTTACGCGTCCTATGAGACTGGGCCAGTGTTTATTCCTGAATCTGGTGACGGAGTCGGAAAATATCGCGTTCTGGATTTTGAAGATAACGGGATACCCGAACGGGGGCATTAATATTATGTTCGAATTAAAATATCCCAACTTATTTGAACCGTTGCGGATTGGAAAGCTGCTGGTAAAAAACAGGATCATGTCCAGCCCAACATCCCAGGCTGAGATAGACAATGAGGGGCACCATAATGACAGGAATATTGCCTATTATAAGCGCAGAGCTCAGGGTGGATGTGGGATCGTGACCGTGGGAGACTGTATCGTTTCCGAAACAGGCATTGATCATCCAAAACAGGTGAAGATGTGGGAGCAACAGAACGTGCTTCCCTCCCTCACACAATTAGCCTACGCGATAAAGCAGCACGGCGCTATCGCGAATATCCAGCTTTCTCACGGCGGGAATCAATGCGAGCCCATGTTTGTCCCAGAGGGAAAGGTATATGGGCCAAGCGCCTTTACAGATGATTACGGAGTTGAAATCATAGAAATGAGCAATGATTTCATACATGAGCTTGCGGAAGCTTTCGGCGACGCCGCGGCACTGGCGAAGTACGCGGGATTCGATATGTGTGAGATCCACGCTGGGCACCACTGGGGGCTGGGTCAGTTCCTTTCGCGGCAGAGCAATTTCAGGACCGACGAATATGGCGGCTCATTGGAAAACAGGGCGAGACTGTTACTGGAATGCATTGATAATGTAAGGAGGAAATGTGGACCCGGATTTCCCGTAGAAGTCAGAATCAGCGCTACGGAATTCCCGGAACTTACGCCGGAAGCACCAAATGGGATAACGCTGGAGGAAAGCTGTGAGCTTGCGGAGCTTCTGGACGGCAAGATTGAGATACTCCATGTTTCCGTGGGAAATTCCTATTATCCCGAACTGTCGCGTTTGGGGCATCCGTCTATGTTTGAGGCCCACGGCTGCAATGTGAAATACGCTGCGGAAATAAAAAAGCATGTAAAAAAAACATTGATAGCGTGTGTTGGAGGATTGTCTACCCCGGAAGAAATGGAGGAAATAATCGCCTGCGGAAAGGCAGATATATGCGCCATAGGACGGGCGTTGATTGCTGATCCGGATATCCCGAATAAGGCACGGGCCGGACGGGATGATCTGATACGCCCCTGCCTGAGATGCTCAACCTGTCTGGCCAGTATGACAGATCAGCATATCTTAAGGTGCTCGGTGAATCCCATAATGGGAAGAGAACTTGAAAATCAGGCAATGCTTCCCACGGCTTTGCCCAAAAAGGTTTTGATTGCGGGAGGCGGACCGGGAGGTATGCAGTGCGCAATAACAGCTGCTGAGCGAGGACATGATGTTACGCTGTGTGAAAAAACTGACTGTCTTGGGGGTGCACTGAAATTCGCCCAGTACGAAGATTTTAAACATGATCTTTACAGATACGAGCAATTCCTTGAGCGGGAACTGAAAAGGCTAAACGTCAATGTTCTGCGGAATACGGAGGTGACAAGAGAATTTGCCGAAAGCTTCAAGCCGGATGTACTCGCGGTGGCCATAGGAGCAGAACCTGTGATACTGAAAATTCCGGGTATGGACAGTAAAAATGTGCTTATTTCGACCCGGATGTACGACAATGGGTATCCAGCTATAGGTAGCCGAGTTGCCATTATAGGCGGAGGCCTTGTTGGCTGTGAGATAGCAATCGATCTCATGAACAAGGGACATGAGGTCAACATTCTGGAGATGCAGGATGATGTGGCTCCTGAATGTAATCGTTATCATAAAATTGCTCTTATGCATGAGCTCAGGAAGGGCGTGACTTTGCATCTGGGAGTTAAAGCGGCTGAGATACTTCCAGACCGGGTTGTCGGAATAGACGTTATCACCGGGGAAAAAGTGGAAGTAAAAGCGGATACAGTGATTTCCGCCGTGGGGCTTAAAAGCCTTGTAAAAGAGACAGATGACTTGATAAGAGCAAGGGTGCCTCAGGTAATGGTAATTGGAGACTGTGTAAACCCGCTTCAGGTCACGCAGGCGGTACATGCAGGCTACAACTCCGCAATGGATATGTGATCATAATGAAATTGAAAGACGATTACAGAATGTGATTGCAAAAAGGGAAGGGAACGGTTTTATGTATTTCAAAACGGGTGAACGGCCTTGGTCTGTTCCTCCACAGCCGGTTGCTGAGAGCGATATAGTGGGGACGGCAAAAGCTGATGTTGTCGTTATTGGTGCCGGATTTGCTGGAATCATGGCAGCAAGAACGCTTGCGGAAAACGGAAAACGCGTGATCCTTTTGGAGAAAGCGACGAAAGAGCGCCGATGGAATAATATATTGGGAGGCTCGGAATGGGCCGCGTTCAACTCTGAATGGGGCATAAAGCGTGGTGTCCCGAAATATGATCCCGTGGATTATATTGTGGAGTATCAGAAACGCAGCCTTTGCAGATGCAATCAACCGCTTATAAGAAAAATAGCCTATTATCAGGGAGAGACCTTCGATTGGTTTATTAAAGTTATTCCGGAGCATTTTAAAGAATGCCTGACAGTGTTCAATCCCCAGTACAGTCTTTTTACCGGAGATTCCAGCGGCTTCAAGAGCTTTGCTGGTACAGTGTATTTTGATAAGCCTCCTCGGGATGGCGGTAACTTCAACCTTTCGCCTCATAGCCTCGCACGGGCTATTGAGTGGACCATGGACTATATCGTGGATGAGTTAGGCGTTGATATGCGCTATGAGATGTACGCTGAGCAGCTTGAAAAGGATGGAAATCGGGTTACAGCGGCCATCGCAAAAGATAAGGATGGCAAATATCATCGATTTGTCGGAGAGAATGGGGTTGTATTGGCGGCCGGCGACTTCTCTGCTAATCGCGAAATGGTGTTGGATCTTCTTGATGAGTTTGCGGAGCTAAACCATAACGGAGAGAAGTATAAATTTGTCAGAGGCGGCGGACGAGACGGTAGTGGTATACGTATGGGCATCTGGGCTGGCGGACATATTGAGCCGGGGCCGAGGAGCGGTATGTATGCGTGTCAGGTCGGACGCGGCGGATTCATGGGAGGGATTCGCCTCAATAAGCATGGCAAAAGATTTGGAAATGAAGCGATGGCCGGCTCTTTTATAGCGGCAACTGCGGGCTGTCGGCAGCCGGATGGAAGCATTGCCACGGTTTGGGACTCTGAGTGGGTGGACAAGCAGGCGAGGCATGTAAGCTATGACCACGGATCAACGGACTATTTTGCCCATAAGGATAGGGAAGAACTGTCCCATATATACGACAAAGCTCTTGAAGACATGCATGCACGTCATGCGGGAGAAGAAGTGCAGTTGGACGATATCAGAATGAACTCAATAGTCGTAATGAAGGGCAACACTGTTGCTGCCGCGGAGACGCTGGAGGAGCTGGCGGATGTTCTGGGATATACAGGCAAGTGCAAAACCAACTTTATAAAATCTATAGAGCGATATAACGAGCTTTGTTATCTTGGCAAGGATTTGGACTTTGGTAAAGACGCACAGTTTATGCAACCCATAGATGAGCCGCCTTTCTTCGGAGAAAAGGTGGCGAAGGACGCGGGACAGATCATGGTTTCTGAAGCCGGGCTTGTTGTGGATGAAAACCAGCAGGTTCTCGATGATTCAGGTGAGCCAATACCGGGACTTTATGCCACGGGCCAGTGCGCTGGAGAAGTGTTTCCCATGCAGTATTGTCCGCCTATGAGCGGTTGCGGAATCGGGACTTGCGCGGCCCTAGGCAGATTGGTTGGACTATATCTTTCAGGAATTGAAGTATAACAGTTCTAGCGTAGAAAGTGTTCACAATATATTAAACCTCTTGCGAAATTAAGCAAGGCGATCAAAGTTGCAGATAGCAGCGATTACCACTTCATCGAAGAGCGCCTCAAACAGTTCAGTTCCATCAAATTTCCTGCGG
>CAYRTA010000063.1:0-12567 GCA_964427045.1 uncultured Hoministercoradaptatus sp.
CCAAAATACCAGTTGATTTGTTTCCGTGAGGACTTACATAGTATCGCATGGGTTGCCCCCAAATGGATCAATGTCCGATAGCGCCGTCCGGATTTCTGCTGTCCAATGAGGAACTGGACGCCAATGATGGTATTTGCAATAATCAGGAAAATGATTGCCAGATAAATCGTGATGTAGCTGGCCGCCACCATATAAAACAACTGCCGGCCCATATTTTGCAGATAGCTTTCATAAAACAGTCCCGCATCATCCAGCTTTTCATTCATATCCGAGATTGCAGACATAAGACTTGTGTTCTTTGTCTGATTGTTATCTAAAACGCCATTCAGATAAACGTCATAATTACCCTGTGTGTAGTAGTCAAATGCTTCATCCGGGAGGATCAATGCAAAAGATAATGTAATTGAACGATCCGTAACCAAATTCGCAGTCTGCACCGTTCCTGTCAGAAGAAGCGTGTCTCCGTCCAGACAGGTTTCCGGCTTTGACGCCAGAATACGGTTGAGCAGCTTTGTCCGCTCTGTGGTAGTAAATTCACTGTCCATATAAACGGCGGCTTCTCCTGCATCCAGCGTTACATTCGGGAGACCGGCAATCGTCAAAAGCTGGTTATAGCTGCTGAGCGGAAGCAAATACGGATAGGTTGCATATTGCAGATTACTAAGAAGCACATCCCTGTCTTCGGAGGCTTCCGATTCACGCAGGGCAGACATAATTGCTTCCATTTGGAAGGCATTTTTGGCATCTTCCGTGGTATGGATTCGGCCAACTTTCATTTCAAATAGGGATGAAAACCGGGTATCCAGCCGGTAATCTGCCAATGTCTGCCGGATTGCCGCCGTATCAGCGCTGTCTTCGCTGCTTTTAAAAGTATAATCCAAAACGTGCTGTTCAGTCCCTCCATAGAAACGGAAAATTCCCACGCCTGCACCGAAACAGCACAGAGCAGCCAAAATAAGAAGAGAACAGATTGCAAGCGTACCGGAACGGCAAACAACAGTTTCCTGTATCTGCCGGAAATTAAACACATGGAGCTGCCGGTCCCTTTTCCCGCTTTTTACAATGAAACTAATCAGGAAGCGGAGTCCCCAAAAAAGTAGAAGTGTGCCCACAGTGCCAAGCAGGATGGTGATACCCATCATTACCAGATCAGACCATGCTTCTCCATGAATGGCCATGGCATAAGCGGCAGCCAGACAAAGAATGCCACCCCAAAAAGAACAGGCATAGAAGTATGCGGGAAATTGTTTTTTTGCACCCTCCGGAGTGTCAACCAGCAGCGAGCCGATTTCCTGTCTGCTGATTTTGATACTGAGAATTAGAAATGCGGCAAATTTAATCAGGAGAAATCCTACGGCCGTCCATAGTACAGCTTCCAGAGAAAAGGAAATTTGGTGTCCGACAATTCCGAGCCCTACCATCCTGGCTGTAATCAGACTGATTAACTCTGACAACAAAACTGCAACAGGCAAACCGATTATCAGCGAAATCACACTATTGCGGAAGTCCTCGGCCAGCAGCATAACAAACAGTTTGATGCGGCGCATCCCCATCATCAGGTAGACACCAAGCTCATGCCTGCGCCGCTCTAACTGAAACTTACTGGCATAATAAATAAGAAAGAACAGGATAAACAGCGTCATGCCATAAAATGCGGGAATCATCATCAACAGTTTGTCAACTGCATTACTTTCCATTTGAGCCAGAAAAATCATGACATCCTGATTCGGAAGCGACAGAATAATGTAAAAAGCAATAATAGAAACCAGCAAAGAACTGAAGAACAGGCTATTTTCCTTCCGGTTCCTTTTGCTGTTACGGAAAACTAACTTAAAGAACATTTGCGCTTCCACCTCCCAACTGCGCCATTACTTTCAAAATCCGGGAGTAAAATTCCTGCTGTGATTCATCGGGAATATTTCGCCGAAGCTCGTGGAAGATGATGCCATCCTGAATGAACAAGATCCGCTTGCAATAGCTGGCTGCGTTGGAATCGTGCGTTACCATCAGAATCGTAGCATTTGCGTCCTGATTCAGCCCGGAAAGTTTCTCCATCAATGCTTTCGCATTTTTAGAATCGAGAGCACCGGTTGGCTCATCCGCAAGAATGATTCCCGGATTCAGAATCAATGCCCTGGCGGCGGCAATTCTCTGTTTCTGTCCGCCGGACATCTGCGAAGGGAATTTATTCAGGACATCGTTCACTTCCAAATAGGACGCCAGCCGCTCCAGCCGCGTATTGCTTTCCTTTTCCGGTACACCGTGGAGAGACAGCGGAAGCAGGATGTTTTCACGCCCCGTCAGATTATCCAGCAGTTCAAAGTTCTGGAAAAGGTAGCCGATCTCTTTTCCGCGGTAATCCGCCAGCGCCGTTCCCTTGAGAGTCTGTATCTGCCTGCCATTCATTGTGATACTGCCGCTGCTGGGCTCAATTACGGCAGCGATGCAGTTCAGTAAGGTGGATTTGCCCGATCCGCTGCTGCCCATAATACCCAAAAACTCTCCCGGCATTACCTGAAATGTAATACCATCCAGCGCCTTGGTCTGGGACTTCGCTTTACCATAGTATTTTTTCAATGATTCAATTTCAAGAATAGGTTTCACTTCATTACCTCCTTTGACTCTGAAATCATCATAGCATAAACCAAATCCGAAAAACACTTACAGCTATTGAAAGGTTTTATTGGTAATCTGACAATTCAATAATGATATTACCTGGCGAAAAAAGTCACTTCAAAAAGAACGCGTTTATCACATAAACTCCCTTGAAAAAAATTACATTAATCACATAAACTCCCTTGAAAAATATACATTTTACAATGAAACTCATAAAGGGCTGCAGACAATGCGGAAAGATGCAGTACAAACCTTTGTGGATACGAAGCAGATGGATGAGGTGCTGCGTATCCAGCGAGATATTGTACGCGCTTATGAAGATGATATGGTAAAATATGCCGAGAAGAAGGATAAATCCCGAATCAGGGAGTGCTTCCAGTCGATACCAAAACGGCTCAGTAAGGAAAATAAAAAATTTCAGTATTCTGTTGTAAAGAAAGGCTCCACGGCATCCACGTACGCCGGCAGCCTGCAATGGATTGAGGACGCATCCGGAAAAATATCATGTAACCAGCGCGATCAAATTAGGAGACTATAACGTAGGACGTTCGTTTTCAGGATAGCCCTTTTTGTTTCATAGTGGGGAAATACTCGACCCGCCGCAGGCGGAGAATCCTGCGGAGCAGGATCCTTTTTGAGCTGAAAGTTCAGGAGGATTTTTTTTCTGATCTTTTCTGTATTTGCTGACACCATTCTTTGGGAGTGTGGCCATTTATGTTTTTAAATACACGATTGAACGTTTGCTGATTGTTAAAGCCGCATTCCAAAGCCACCTCAAGAACGTTTAGATTACTGAATCTTAAAAGATGTTCTGCCTGATTGATGCGCAGAATATTTACATATTCTACGAAACTGTATGGCATAATATTAGAAAAAATACGTGAAATGGTGTATTTACCAACACCAAAATGACTGGCTACAGAAGTTAAGGAAATATTTTCCATATAATGTGTAGAAATATAACTAATGATTTGCGAAGCCAAATCGTTGTTAGCCCCATAATCATTATCAGTCAGTTCGAGATTGGGCAAAAGATGACAAAGCATGATTGTCAATAAAGCGCCGATCAAAATATCGTCCTCATGGGAGGATAGGGCGCATAACCGATTGTTAGCGAGTAAAACATCTTCATGTATTTGTTCCGGCATTAATACAGGGGAGAGAGGTTTTTCTTTCATTAACACATCTTTTAGTTGAGGAATCAAATTCGGATGACAATTTGTTATATCAATTTTAATGGAATCAATCTCGTGTTTATCGGGACTTATGTAACTGTGTAATATATTTGGAAAAATGACAGCCATTCCGCCTACTGGTATCTCATAATTATTCTCATCAATCTGCATAAAGAAAGCATGGTTAATTGCATAAGCAATTTCTATATCTCCGTGAATGTGCAGAGGAAAAGGGGCGGGGTTTGTACAATTTTTAGAAAAAGAATCTACTCTTTTTTGATAGAACATAAGTACCTCATTTTTCAATACTATTTTTGAAATTCTGATCTTTAACACACTTTATCGCAATTTATGTGTTAATGTCAAGAAAATTGCTGAACATTAACACATAAAAGAATTATGGTATATAAGGAAACGATGCTGTGAAAATATATTGCTATAAGGGAAAGAAGAATATCTGCGGAGATCGGATAAGAGAAGCGAGAGTTATACAAAGAATGTCACAAAGCGATTTGGCTGCCAAGATGCAGGTGGAAGGTATCACACTGGAACGGGATAGTATAAGCCGCATCGAAATAGGTACACGATTTGTAGCAGATTATGAGTTGATGATTTTTGCAAAGGTTTTAAAAGTTAATATTGATTGGCTGTTGTCAGAGAGAGAAGAAATGCTGTAGGTAGAAAAACCTGCAGCTTTTTTAATTGTAAATTTCACCAAATAATAAGTCCAAAAGCGCAAGAATTGTGTGACATTTGTTGCCAATTGTGAATAAGAAGCAGACAAATAGTGATAAAATTGTACACATGATGAAGGGAAGAACAGAACGCAGTTTCTCCCCTCGAAAACGCGAAAGGAGAAAGATTTTATGAAAAGAAAAAACGTAAAAAGATTGCTCAGTGTAGGACTGGCATCTGCAATGGTTTTGTCATTGGCAGCATGCGGATCGTCTTCAGACAGTGGGGACTCCGGCGATGATAGTGCATCAGGCAGCGGCAGCAGCGATGGAGCACTGGAATTGGCTTATAACTTGTCTACTGAAGATCTGGCAGCTTTCAAAGAACTCATTGCTGAATTTACAGAGGAAACTGGCATTGAAGTGTCTATTTACGAAGGTGGTGCTGACTATGAAGCCCTGATGAAGACTCGTATGTCTTCTGGTGATTTGCCGGATATGTGGGTTACTCATGGCTGGTCTTTGATTCGTTATAGTGAGTATATGATGGATTTAAGTGATCAGGACTGGGTAGATCAGATTGATGCAGGATTAAAAGAGGTTATTACTAACGATGATGGTGAACTGTTTATCCTGCCAATTACTCAGGCACTTTGTGCAGTGGTATATAATGAAGATGTTCTGGCAGAGGCTGGTGTAGATCCGACGCAGATTCGCACATGGGATGATTTTGATGCGGCTTGTCAGCAGATTCTGGATAACACCGATGCAAAACCGATTGGTATATGTCAGACGGATTCCTACAATGCATATCCATTAGAGTGTATCTGGCCATCTCTGTATACAAATGAAGGCGTTGAGAATAATAGAGGAGAAGATCTGAACGCCGGTACATTTGATTGGACTACTGATGGACTTCAGGCTTTTGAGATGACAGCAAGTTGGGCTGAAAAAGGTTACTTTAACGAAGATATGCTCAGTGGTCAGAAAGATGATGTTTGCAAGGGTATTGCTAATGGAGAGATCGTTTTCTCTTTGAATTCTACCAACTGTATTCCTTCTATTTTAGCATTTAATGGGGATGCAAATATTGGTATTATCCCGATTCCTGCAGCATCTGATGACGCACCGTCCGGATTTAGTCTTGGTGAAGGAAATTACTCTTGCTTCGGTATCTACAAAGATACAGAATATGAAGATGAGTGTAAACAGCTCCTTGAGTTCTTAGATCGTCCGGAAAATGCAACGAAGATTACTCAGTGGGACGGCGGTATCCCGGCTCTGGATATCATCGAATTGTCTGAGGATGATGACGCTGCTTATGTTTCCAATAAATATAAAATTGCTCAGGAACAGTTTGAAGGAGATCTGTGCTATGACAACTTCTTCGATCGTGAATATCTGCCAAGCGGTATGTGGAGCGTTATGAAGGATGCTATTGCTACTCTGCTTTCTGCAAGCACACCGTCGGATGCAGTAGGTGATGCAGCCGGAATGATCGCTGAAAATTATAATGATTTAATGGGTAATTAATTAAAAATATTAATTAAAAAACATGAGTGAATAAAAAAGGCTCCGTGTCCTGCGGAATGTGCGCGGTGCGCATAGGATACGGAGCCTTTTTATTGTTCGGCAGACAAGAAAGGAGCCCTTTGTTCCTTTTTGATGTTTGCTTTGGAGGTAAATGTTATGGCAAAAAGAAAAAGCAGAATTAATTTCTTTTATATACCGGCAGTTTGTGTTATGCTTTTATTCATTGCATATCCACTGGCACGTGCTATTTATTTATCGTTCTTCCAGTGGAATGGTTATTCATCAACAATGACTTTTGTTGGGGTAAAAAACTATCAATCCATGTTTGCGGATAATATCTTTTGGGTATCCGTAAGAAATACGTTGATTTATGGTTTTGGAAGTACTATATTACAGCAGATCCTTGGTCTGTCCCTGGCGTTATTCTTGGATTCCAAATTTAAGGGGCGCGGAATTATTCGTACTGTGGTTTATCTTCCTGCGATGCTGTCTCCGTTGGTAATGGGATATATTATGTATTTCTTTACAAAACTGAACGGCGGTGTTTTAAATGAACTTATGGCAATCTTTGGCCTGCCGGCTTACGACTGGTTAGCACATCCGGGTTCCGCGATTGTGTTAATTGTAGTTATTAACTCCTGGCAGTTTGTTGGTGTCAGTATGGTTATATATTTGGCAGGTATTCAGGGGATTTCTACATCCTATATCGAGGCGGCTCAGATTGATGGAGCAAGCGCATGGCAGCGTTTCCGATATATTATGCTGCCGCTTTTGATGCCAGCTATTACATCTTCCGTTGTATATAACCTGATTGGTGGTCTGAAGCTTTACGATGTTATCGTATCTTTGACAGCAGGTGGTCCGGCCAAACTGACAAACTCTTTGGCTACCTATATTGCGAACCGGTATTTCGATGCAGAACGTGCCGGATATGCTGCAGCTATTGGATTCTTCTCATTTGTAATGATTATGATTATATCTACGATAGTAAACGGATACTTCCGTAAAAAGGAGGTTGAGTATTAATGAAAGCTTTAAGTATCGTAAAAAAGTCAAAAGCACCAGATATGTTCAGTGATTCTGGAATTAAATTCCGCAAAAAAGATTGGTGGAAATATTTGTTGGCTTTGCTTATTTTGGTGATATATTTGTTTCCTTTTTATATTATCATTAATGTATCTCTTCGTACGATGCAGGAAACGGCTTCCATGCTGGTATTACCTGGAGAAATTTATTGGGGCAATTTCCAAAAAGTAATTTCCGAGGGTACGATTTTCACTGGTATCAAAAATACCTTTATCATTACGTTTGGTTCCGTAGCCGTAGAAATCATTATTGGCTGCATGGCTGCTTATGCATTGTCGAGAAATCAGAGCAGATTAAATGAAGTAGTACGTAGTTTGATTATGTCAGTTATGATGATCACACCATTAACCATTTTGGTAGGTGTATATTCTACTATGGCCAGCCTCAATGCAATTTCTACTTATTGGGGTATGATTGTTTTGCAGACGGCTTTGCATCTGCCGTTGGTTATTATGCTTTATACTAACTTTATTTCATCGATTCCGCCTGCTTTGGATGAAGCGGCAACCATTGACGGGGCAAATCTGTTTCAGGTATTCTGGAAAGTGATTTTACCTCAGTTAAAGACGGTCACAGTCAGTGTTATTATTCTTTCTGGTGTTAGTACATGGAATGAATTTACCTATGCGTACTATTTCCTGCAGAAAGCGAATATGAAGACTATTACATTGGTAATTCAGGCATGTTTCTCTGCGGTTTTGAATGATTATGGCGCTGCGGCGGCTACAGCAGTTATCGGTATGCTTCCGCTGGCTATTATTTATCTGTTTTTGCAGAAATACTTTATTAAAGGCCAAATTGACGGAGCAATCAAGAGTTAGGAGAGAGTAGTTTGGGTTTTTCTTTAGATTCGCCGATTATGGAAAAAGGAGGGCGCGTTACAGATTTATTAATTGCGAATGCGCTATGGCTCGTGTGTTCCCTTCCCATAATTACTATGGGAGTCACAGATGCCGCGCTTTATTACACCATTGTAAAGGTGGTACGCAGACAAAGAGGAACTGTTTGCTCTTCTTTTTTCCATGCATTACGTTGTAATATGAAGCAGGGGATACCCGTGGGTGTTTTATATCTGTGTTATGGCGTTTTTATTGCTGTTTGCATTTATTTGGGTCGTCAATTACCGGAAAATTCCACCATATTTTTTATGGCAGTGTTTGTGGCAGCGCTGCCTGCATTCGTAATTTTACCCTGGATTTTTACGGTGATATCCCGATTCGACATGAAATTAGTCAAACAGCTTCAATATGCGCTGCATATGGCAATTCGGCATTTTCCAAGTACGGTATTATTGCTTTTTATGCTGTTTTTTACTATAGTGGTAATTGCAGTGATTCCTATTTTGATTCTGGTAATGCCAGGGCTTTATACATTGACAGCTTCTTTTCTAAAAGAGAGAATTTTAAAAACTTATATGAGAGAAGAACGTGAACAATATGAGAATTCCGATGAACTGCCCTGGTATTTAGAATAAATATATACGAAAGGAATAAGAGAAAATGATAAAAGAGATTACGTTGCAGGAAAGCGGACTTTTGATTTCCTTTACTGTGACCGAAGATGGTGTTGTGGAATTGAGTGATTTTTTGCCCGCAGAGGTAGAAAAGGCCAAGGAAAAAATTGATGAGAATAATCGCAATACAGGGAGCCGAATGAAGCTTCGCCCCACCTCTTTTCTGGAAATTCAGGAAACCGGAAAATCTACCAGAGATAGTCATGGATATAAACATAATTTGAGCAGTGCATCGTTAGATTATAAATATGATAGTCATGAATTAATAGAGACTGCTGATGGAAAAGAATTAATATTGGTATTAAAGACAGATTATCAGGTAACTGCCAAATATCATATGCGGATACGCAAAGGGATACCGGTTGTTCAGGTTTGGACAGAGCTTACCAACGAAGGACAGGAGGAAGTGGGACTGGAGTACGTTTCATCTTTCATTTACCGTAACCTTTCTGGTAATGGAAAGCTTCCGTATTTTGATAAAACGGATATTTATATTCCTCATAATAGCTGGGATTGCGAAGCACAGTGGGAAAAGAGAAGCCTTTTGGATATTGATATCAATGGTATGGCGGTTAATGGGTTTAACACACCTGGTTTTGGTCAGATTCGTTATACATACGGCAGCAGAAGTTCATGGTCTACGGGTGAGTACTTGCCTATGGGATTTGTTACCGACAACGAAACCGGCGAGACATATTGTTTCCAGATTGAAACTTCCGGCCAATGGCAGATTGAGTATGGAGCAGACCCGGAAGATCGTTTCTATGTAGCGCTCAGCGGTCCTACGGAGTTGGATCATGGCTGGTGGAAAAATCTGAAACCAGGCACATCCTTTGAAACAGTTCCGGTGGCTTTCGGTGTGGTGAAAGGTGATATCAGTGATGCGGCAGCGGCCTTAACCGTGTATCGCCGGGCTATGCGGCGTCCAAATGACGATGATGAAAAACTGAATGTAGTATTTAATGACTATATGAACTGCCTTATGGGCGATCCAGCAGAAGAACGGGAAAAAATGATCATTGATAAGGCGGCTGAAATGGGCTGCGAATATTATTGCATGGACTGTGGCTGGTATGATTCCGGTTACTGGTGGGACAAGGTAGGCGAATGGATTGAGTGTCCGGATCGTTTCCCCAACGGTATGAAAGTAGTCTGCGATTATGCCAAGAGTAAAGGCATGGTAATGGGACTGTGGCTGGAAATCGAAGTTATGGGAACCGCATGTGAACTGGCAGCTAAGTTGCCGGATGACTGGTTCGTATGCCGTCATGGAAAACGCCATATTGATAAGAATCGCTACCTGTTGGATTTCCGTAATCCGGAAGTACGCAAATACTGTATGGATGTGGTAGACCGTCTGATTAGGGACTATGGCGTTGGTTATTTCAAGGTGGATTATAATGTGGTAATGGGCTATGGAAGTGATTTGCATTCCGATAGCTGTTCGGATGCAATTTTGGATCATTACCGTTGTCTGTATCAGTGGTATGAGGAGATCTTTCGTAAATATCCGGATTTGGTTATTGAGAACTGCGGTTCCGGCGGACAGCGTATGGATTATGGTTTGCTGCGGCTTTTGAGCCTTCAGTCTACCAGCGACCAGACCGATTACATTTATAATTCTTACATTGGAGCAGCCGTTGCAACTGCAGTAACACCGGAACAGGCTGGTATGTGGGTATATCCTTATGAGGATGAAGAAGAACATGTCATTTATAATATGGTGAACGGTTTGCTTCTGCGTCCTTATATCAGCGGTATGGTATGGAAATTGGGTGAACGCAGCATTCAGCTTATGCAGGAAGGTATTCAGTGTTATAAGGATATTCGCCAGGATTTGAAAGTGGCTGTGCCAGAATTCCCATTGGGTCTGGCAAATGTCCGTGATGAGGCGCTGGCTTATGGCCTGAGAAAAGATAAGACTCTGTATTTGAGTGTTATGCTGCCAAAGACACAGGATGCTGAAATCCCGATTCGCGGCGGTGAAGCTGTCAGCGGAGTATCCGTAATCTATCCGAAAGAGGAAAATTGTACATATACCTGTGAAAACGGCATACTGAAAGTTCATATGCCGCAAAAGGCAGCCGCTCGTTTGTTTAAAATTACATTTGCATAAAGTTTCTAACCACTTATGTGCAGGCGCATCGTGATTTATGACTTTTGACCCTGGCATCATAAATAATAAAAGGGTGAAAAAATTCACCCTTTCATTCCCGCGAGCAACAAGCCAAACGGACATGCTTGCATGTCCATTTGGCGACTGCCGCGAGGGTTTAATACCCCGCTGCTTGCAGCGCATCAAACTCTATGCCCCGTTGCTTGCAGCGGGGTTGTTATTGACTATTCTTTATTTTATTGTTGCGCAATACAAATAGTTATGACAGATCGTCCTCGGTGGCGATCTCGTCATATTCCGCCTGATCTAACAATTCGTCAAAGGCGTCGGCTGCTGCTTCGTATTCATCGTCATCATCAATATTATCCAGCATAGGCTGTCTGCCTTCCTGCTGGGAAAAACGATAGAGATATACTTCGCCATCCTTATTTTCACCATTATTGTCCAGGGGTAAAAGAGCAATATATTTCTGATTGCCAACTGGAAAGATGGTAAGTACGGCACATACCAGTTCGGTATCGTCGTCCAGAGTCAGGGTGATGGTGGCATTGGAACTATCCACGTTTATACCACAGTCGGAACCGCAGCTATCACAATTTCCATTACAATTTAAGCTTTCTACATCACTATGCATACTACATCCTCATTCTCTTTCATTTTCCTTTTATAGCATATCCCATTGGGACTTTTCTATATACGCTATCACCTTACCAAATCTTCGGAATAAAATCAAGTATTTACTATTTCTTGAGCTTCCGCAGTTCTGCCAGTCAGTTTTTGGTTTCCGAGAGCAGTGCTTTCTGCTGTTCCAATGCCAGTCCGATCAACCGGTCAGCCTGATCCGCCATGAACAGAGGAATGTTCAATACATCGTCATCCAGCTTAAGATTATCCAGAGAGAACCGCACACGGAGCTTGACTTTATCCGGGAACAGTTCCTTGAATTTTTTCAGGCTCTTGCTGGATGTATTGGCTTCAGATTTGACCTCGACAGGGAAAATATCGTTTTCACGCTGGATCAGAAAATCCACTTCATATGGAGGATTGCTCTGTGTCCAATAGCGAGGAATCACCTCAAACTGAGTAATTAAGGTTTGCAGCACAAAGTTTTCCGTTAGTGCGCCCTTGAACTCGGTGAACAGACGGTTTCCTTCTCCGAAGGCTGTGGGAGCCAACTGTGCCAGACGGCGGAGCAGACCCACGTCTACCAGATAGATCTTAAATGCAGACAGGTCGTCGTAAGCTGCCATCGGCAAACCAGGAGCGGAGCTGCGGTAGATCTTATGCACCAGGCGAGCATCGACCAGCCACTGCAGAGCATCCTCGTATTCACGGGCTCTCGCCCCTTTTTTGACAACCTTGTAAATGAACTTTTTGTTTTCTCTGGACAACTGAGAAGGAACGGATTTCCAAATCATTGAGATCTTCGGGAACTCGCTGATGTTGGGATGCTTTGCAAAGTCACGCTCATAAGCGCCAATGATGCCAGACAGGGCTTCCTGCATAGCGGCTACATCCCGTGCCTCCGTCCACATCAGCACAGATTCAGGCATACCACCAGTAACATAGTACATCTTCAGTTTCTCGTACAGAGGATTGAAGAACGCATCGGGGATCGGCTCAATGGTATCCACACTTTCCAGATATGTGGTGAGGTTTTCATCACCATTGGCAATTAGGAATTCCGAGAAGGTCATTGGATCAATCTGCATGAAATTGACCTTGCCCACAGGGAAAGAAGATGGCTTTGCCAGGGCAATGCCCAACAGAGAACCAGCGCAGGCAATATGATACTGCGGGGCGTTCTCGCAGAAATATTTCATGGAGTTAATGACCTTGGGGCAGTCCTGCACT
>CAYRTA010000064.1:0-2201 GCA_964427045.1 uncultured Hoministercoradaptatus sp.
CGCAGTCATCCACAATCCAGCGGATGGGCGCATCTTTTAGACCGGAGGATACGGCGTTTTCCTTTGCCCAGGTGACCATGCCCCTGGAGGCATCTACATGAGTGACGGCGGCGCCGGCTGCCGCGGCTGCCAGGGTGGCGCCGCCGGTGTAGGCAAACAGATTTAACACTTTTACGGGACGGCCGGCATTGCGGATTTTATTCTGACACCAATCCCAATTGACGGCCTGTTCCGGAAACAGTCCGGTATGTTTAAAGCTGAAGGGCTTTAGGTTAAAGGTTAACTCCCGGTAATGGATGGACCACTGCTGGGGAAGGTGAAAAAATTCCCATTCGCCGCCGCCCTTTTTGCTGCGGTGGTAATGGCCGTTCATTTTACGCCAGCCAGGATGTTGCCTGGGGGTATCCCAGATTACCTGGGGATCTGGCCGAACCAGAAGATAATCGCCCCAGCGCTCCAGCTTTTCCCCTTTGGATGTATCGATTACTTCATAATCTTTCCATGCGTCTGCTATCCACATATCTATCAAAATCCTTTCCTGTCGGTAAAAAACTGAGTATAGCATAACACAGCCGCCGGATAGAATTCAAGAAGAAGAGGAAAATGCAAGTTTTTGAGGATAAAATTGCATAACTGGGGGTATATTTCTCTTATGTTCCGATATAAAATGCCGAAAATGCAAGATCATCTTGACAATTGGTCAGCGCTTCCATAAAATAGCATATGTGAGCCTGGGAGCTCTGTATAGAATGGAAATGAACGGTTATAATCACGAAAAGATACAGGAGGAAGATTCATGAAAAAGCCATACCCTCAATTAAGCAAAGAAGAGTTAGAAGCATTGAAACAGGAACTGGAAGCACAGTTTGAAGATGTGAAAGGTAAAGGACTGAAACTGGATATGTCCAGAGGAAAACCGTCCAAAGAGCAGCTTGATTTGAGTCTCGGTATGATGGATGTACTTTCCAGTGATGCCGATCTGGTAAGTACGGATGGCATCGATTGCAGAAATTACGGTGTCCTCGATGGCATCAGCGAGGCAAGAAGATTGCTGGCGGATATGTCTGAGGTACCGGAACGGAATATTTTAATCTATGGTAATTCCAGTCTGAATGTAATGTTTGATACCATTTCCCGTGCCATGACCCATGGATTTTTGGGAAATACACCGTGGAGCAAACTGGATAAAGTAAAGTTTCTCTGTCCGGTTCCCGGATATGACCGTCATTTTGCCATTACCGAATATTTTGGTATCGAGATGATTAATGTTCCGCTGTATGAAACTGGTCCGGATATGGATATGGTTGAGAAGCTGGTAGCCGAAGACGCTTCCATTAAGGGAATCTGGTGTGTGCCGAAGTATTCCAATCCAACGGGAATTTCTTATTCCAATGAAACGGTCAGAAGATTTGCTCATCTGAAACCGGCGGCCAGTGATTTCCGTATTTTCTGGGATAACGCGTACTCTATTCACCATCT
Organism: uncultured Hoministercoradaptatus sp.; assembly: GCA_964427045.1. Taxonomy (GTDB): domain Bacteria; phylum Bacillota; class Clostridia; order Lachnospirales; family Lachnospiraceae; genus Oliverpabstia. Next base: position 1,480 of record CAYRTA010000064.1, read on the forward strand.
GTATGATGACAAGAGAGACGAGATTTTGGAACTCTTAAATGAATGTATCAAAGCCGGTAATCCGGATATGGTACTTAAATTTATTTCTACCTCAAAGGTATCCTTCCCTGGTTCCGGTATTGCGGCACTGGCTGCTTCCCGTGCCAACATTGAGGATGCGAAGAAGTATATGCAATTTCAGACTATTGGTCATGACAAGTTAAATCAGCTTCGTCATGTCAGATTCTTTAGAAATATGTATGGTATGCACGACCATATGAAGAAACATGCAGATATCCTGCGGCCGAAGTTTGAGAAGGTTCTGGAAGTACTGGACAAAGAACTGGGCGGATTGGAGATTGGTACCTGGACAAGACCTCTTGGAGGTTACTTCATTTCCTTTGATTCCATGGATGGCTGTGCGAAAGCCATCGTGGCGAAGGCAAAGGAAGCCGGCCTTGTGATGACCGGAGCCGGAGCAACCTATCCTTATGGTAATGACCCGCATGACAGCAATATCCGTATCGCACCGTCCTTCCCGACCGTAAAGGAACTGGATGTGGCTGCAAAGATATTTGTCCTCAGTGTAAAACTGGTAAGTATAGAGAAATTACTGAATGCATAAAATATAGAGGGATGAAAAAGAGTTCCGGCGGGGGCTCTTTTTTCTCTTCTCATACTTTTTCTATGCATGGCATAGGATTCAGCCATGATTCGCAGATCAAGCAGCCTGCAGTGCAGTC
>CAYRTA010000064.1:2301-12554 GCA_964427045.1 uncultured Hoministercoradaptatus sp.
AAAAACAATTAAATAGCTGCTTACATGCAAGCATGACGCAGCCCTTAATTGTTTTGGGTGCATGGCATAGGATTCAGCCATGATTCGCAGATCAAGCAGCCTGCAGTGCAGTCTGCCTGCTGCAAAAGCAGCAGATCTGCTCATAAAGGGGCTGCCGCCCTATACAGAAAAACAATTAAATAGCTGCTTACATGCAAGCATGACGCAGCCCTTAATTGTTTTTCTGTGCATGGCTGAATGGAAGTCTTACTTTTTTATTAAGAACTTTACCAGTTGGGGTTTCGGTGTTAAAATGAGGGTGTCGAGGAGTATAGGAGTTTCTAGTGTGTTATTGATAAGGAGTTAGTTGCAGATTATGAAGAATAATAAATGGAAAAAAGCGAAAATAATAGCGCTGGGTGTTCTGGGAGCGTATGTATTGATTATGCTGATCGGTTATCTGGGGGTATCGTTCTATTTTTCCAGTCATTTTTTGAAGGGGACTACCATTAATGGTATTGATTGCGCCAATATGACTGTGCAGGAAGTGAAGGACTGTATTCAGGAAGAGATTAGTGAATATAAGCTGCGGATTACGGAAATTGATGGGAAAACGGAGACCATATCTGCTGTAGAGCTGGGCCTTACTTATGTGGATGATAATAAGGTGGACGAACTTTTAGAGGAGCAGAATCAGTGGAAATGGTATAAATCCCTGAAAGAAGGGGCTTCATATGAACTGGCGGCTAATACCACTTATGACCCGAATGTAGTAGATACGCTTATGGATGATATGAGCTGTTTTCAGGAGGAGAATATTGTAGCTCCTCAGGATGCTTACTTGCAGGATGACGGCAGCAGCTATTCTATTGTAGCCGAGGTGGAAGGGAATACGCTGGACCGGGATATGGTAAAGGATTATATTGTCGAGGCGATCAGCACTGGTAAGACGGAACTGGATCTGGAAGAACTGGGCTGTTATCTGAAACCAACGATCTATCAGGATAATGCGGATTTGATTGCAGAGAGAGATCAGTTAAACTTGTTGTTGTCCACTAATCTGATCTATGATTTTGGAGACCGCAGTGAGACGGTGGATGCTTCTGTTATTAAGGATTGGCTGATTAAAGATGAGGATGGTACCTGGACCGTTGATGAAGAAAAAGCAGCGGCTTATGTACAGCAGCTGGCTTATGATTATGATACCTTTGGCCTGACCCATCAGTTTACCACAACGGCGGGAAATACGATTACGCTTAAGGGCGGCGACTATGGCTGGGTTATGAAAAAGCAGGATACGACCAACGCGCTGATTGAATATATTAAGGCGGGGACGAACGCCACGATAGAGCCCATTTACCTGTATGAGGGCAAAAGCCGGGATACCAATGATATTGGTGATACATATGTGGAGATCAGTATCGGCCAGCAGCGGATGTGGTGCTATAAGGACGGCGTGTTGATTGTGGATACGCCGGTGGTGACCGGAAATGTATCAAAAGGTTATGATACGCCATCGGGCAGTGTATGGGCCATCGATGCAATGAAACGGAATGCGACACTGAAAGGTGAAGGATATGAAACACCGGTATCTTATTGGATGCCATTTGTAGGAAATGTAGGCATTCACGATGCAGATACCTGGCGAAGTGAATACGGCGGGGATATCTATAAAACCAATGGTTCCCATGGCTGTGTCAATACGCCTACTGCAAATGCAGAAAAAATCTTCAATGCGGTTGAAATTGGTACGCCGGTCATTGTATACTGACAGATGGATACTTAATAAATGGCAGTAGAGCGAGGAGATTTATGAAAATAGTTGTTTTGGCTGGCGGAACCAGCACAGAGAGAGATGTATCGATTGTATCAGGTACGAAGGTTTGTGAAGCGCTTCGCAGCAAAGGTCATCAGGCGATTCTGACGGACGTCTATTTTGGTGTAGAGCAGGTTGATTTGGAAACGGCATTTCCTGCTGAATATGATGTGGAGCAGGCAGCGGCGGTAATCCGGGGTTATAACAGCCAGCTCAAACAGGCCCTCTCGGAAAACCGTGATCTGATTGGACCAGGGGTGTTAGAATTGTGCCGGGCGGCGGATGTGGTATTTCTGGCTCTCCATGGCGCCAATGGCGAAGATGGTAAGATTCAGGCCATGTTTGATTTGTATCATATTCCTTATACCGGTTCCGGTTATCTTGGCAGTGCCATGGCCATGGATAAAGGAATTACGAAGAAGATGTTTCGGGAAGATGGAATACCGACTCCCCACAGTGTGGAACTGATACGGGGCAAGAGTTCTCTGAACCTTTCTGATTACGATATGGAATTTCCGGTAGTAGTCAAGACTTGCTGCGGAGGTTCCAGTGTAGGTGTTTATATTGTACATAACCAGGAAGAATATGAACAGGCATTGGAAGGCGTGTTCTCATATGAAGATGAAATTCTGATAGAAGAGTACATTGAGGGACGGGAGTTTTCCGTAGGTGTGGTGGATGGAAAGGCCTATCCTGTTATCGAGATTGCTCCGATTGAAGGTTTCTACGATTATAAAAATAAATATTTGCCGGGATCAACCATTGAGACCTGTCCGGCGGATCTGGATGAGGAAACGACCCGGAAGATGCAGGCCTGCGCTGAAGCTGGCTGCCGGACACTCTGCATTGAAGGCTATGCCAGACTGGATTTTATGATGCGGGAAAATGGAGACTTCTATTGTTTGGAAGCGAATACCCTTCCCGGTATGACTCCCACCAGCTTGCTTCCCCAGGAAGCGGCAGCGCTGGGAATGGATTATCCGTCCTTATGCGAGGAATTGATTCGTATTTCCCTGCGGCATCGAAACCGCTGAGATGAATGCTGAGATGAATTTTAGCCGCGCCTTGCCGGAAGCGGTGAATAAGCAAAATGGAGAGGAACTGTAACATGAAAAATCTTACGTTAGAACATATAGCAGAAGTTTGTCATGGAATCTACCATGGTCCCGTGCAGATGAAAAATATAGAAGTGACGTCCATTACCACAGACAGCCGGAAAGTCGAATCCGGCTGTCTGTTTGTGCCTATTGTGGGAACCCGGGTGGATGGTCATAATTTTATTGAGCAGGTGATGGAGGGAGGCGCCCTGGCGGCACTTTCCGAACGGGAATTGCCAAATGCGGCCTATCCGTATATTCAGGTGGAATCCTCCCTGCAGGCAGTAAAAGATATCGCAGCCTATTACCTGGATCAGCTGCAGATTCCGGTGGTGGGAATCACCGGGAGTGTGGGAAAGACCAGTACCAAGGAAATGATTGCTTCCGTGCTGGCCCAAAAGTACCGGGTACTAAAGACCCAGGGGAATTTCAATAATGAACTGGGACTTCCGCTGACCGTATTTCGCCTGCGTGAAGAGGATGAGATCGCCGTATTGGAGATGGGAATCAGTGATTTCGGTGAGATGCATCGTCTGGCAGCAATTTCCCGGCCTAACACCTGTGTAATTACGAATATTGGTACTTGTCATCTGGAAAATCTGGGTGACCGGGACGGCGTGTTTCGGGCAAAAACAGAGGTCTTTGATCATCTGAAAGAAAATGCGGTGGTGATTTTAAATGGTGATGATGATAAACTTCGCCAGGTAAGTCAGGTACAGGGGAAAGCCCCCCTGTTTTTTGGATTGGATCAGTCTGACAGCATTTATGCGGATGAGATTGAAAGCCGCGGGCTGAAAGGGATTTCCTGCCGGATTCATACGCCCCGGGGAACTTTTTGTGTGACAGTTCCCATACCGGGTATCCACATGGTTTACAATGCCCTGGCCGGAACCGCAGTGGGTCTGACTTATGGAATGAATACGGATCAGATTCGCCGGGGAATCGAAAGTCTGCAGTCTGTAAGCGGCCGTTTCCACATGATCGAGACGGATGACCTGACGATTGTGGACGATTGCTATAATGCAAATCCCATGTCAATGAAAGCTTCGCTGGGCATTATGAAGGATGCCCTAAATCGCAGCGTGGCCATTTTGGGGGACATGGGAGAACTGGGAAAAGATGAAATCGCTTTGCATGAAGAGGTGGGTACATTTGCGGCGTCCTGCGGCGTGGATGTGTTGATCTGTGTGGGCAAACTCAGTAAATATATGGAAACGGCAGCCAGATCGGCCGCCGCTTCATTGGGAACTTCCCTTACGATATTACATTTTAACAGCTGCCAGGAATTGGAAGAGCAGCTGCCTGCTTTGCTTCACAGAGGAGACACTGTGCTGGTAAAAGCATCGCACTTTATGCAGTTTGATCGGTTGATAACAGTGCTTCGTTCTTTTTCAGCGTTTCCAGAATGATATTCTGGGTGTATTTTCCAATAAATTTCTTATCTTCTTTGGATAATTCAGAAGGATAGATGGGTTTGCAGTATTCCAGGATTACACGGGTCTTTCTTATGTAAGGCTTATGCTTTTCCCAGATGTCCCAGCTATTGTTGATGGCCATAGGGACAATGGGGCATCCGCTTTTTACTGCGACCCGGAAGCTTCCTTCATGAAATTCCATCATATCGAGATCTTTTTCAGCCCGGTTTCTGGTTCCCTCCGGGAAAATACAAATGGAGACTCCCGATTTTACTTTCTCGATACAGGTCAGTATCGTTTTCAATCCCTTTTTAATATCTTTCCGGTCAAGAAACAGACAATGGAGATTACGCATCCAATTAGAAAGCAGCGGAATCTTTTCCATCTCTATTTTTGCCACGTAGCCGCACAGGCCCACACAGCGGGTGTAAGTAAGCAGAATGTCAAAATAACTGCGGTGGTTGCCAATGTAGAGGACAGCCCGGTCTTTGGGAATGTTTTCTTGTCCGATGACGGTGACTTTTACACCCGTCAGCCACAAGATAAAACGGAAAACCGCCTGAACAATACGCAGAGAACTCAAATCCCTGGCGTAAGGATTAAATTTTCCAATGATCCATTCGATGATGAGAAGTGGAATGGAGAGAATAAGAAAACCAATGACCGCAATGCAAACCAGAATAAATCGTACCATAATTATCATGTCCTTTCCGAAATCGCTAATTCATCTCTAAGTATACAGGAATGTTTCCATTTTATCCACATAAAATATTAGCAATAAATGAGTATTCGTTGCCATCAGGCCCCCCGGAGCCGGAGGGTAACGGTTAGGATCGTCAGGTGATGTGATGGGAAAACGACTCATTAGCCTTATCCTGATGCTTTTGGCAATGGGTTGTGTCTGCGGTTGTGGCATATCAAAGGCCACAGATGATAGTGAAAGAACGGCTGTGGATTTTACAGTAGTCCGGCAGGATGATCTTCCTGCCAAGGTCAGTGAGCTGGCCGCGGCCAGACGCCAGGAAGCGTATGAGATGTCTTACCGGTATGAAGGGGCGCTCTATCTCATGAAGGGATATGGCATTCAGGATACCGGCGGATACAGTATACAGGTAGAATATGTGGAAGAAAACGATGAAGAATTACACGTCAAAACGCGGTTGGTAGGACCGCAGAACCGCAGCGAGCAAAGCGCGGTCGTGTCTTGTCCCCAGATTGTGGTGAAAGTGGAGGACCGGGATAAGAAGATTATTTTCGACTGATGAGGATGTGTCAGGATGATTGAGAAAGCTATTTTCGACTGATGAGGATGTGTCAGGATGATTGAGAAAGCTATTTTCGACTGATGAAGACGTGTCAGGATGATTGAGAAAATTATTTTTAACTGATAAGGGGGATATGGATTTGAAAGTAAATGAAAAGTTTGTTCAGGTGCCCAGAGTGAGAAGTGAAGCAATGACCCAGATTACCCTGGATGAGGATTATAATGTGCCGGATTACCGCCCGGACATTGGACATATGATACAGAAAACGGGCGATATCCGTATGAATGAAGTGCAGGTGAAAGAAGGACGGGCAGAAATTAATGGTATTCTGCAATTTCGTCTGCTATATGTGGCAGATACGCCGGGACGGGAAGTTTGCAGTCTGGAAGGAAAGGTTCCGGTAGCGGAGACACTGCATCTGGACGGATTGGAAAGCGGAGACAAGGTCTGCCTGAAATGGGAAATTGAGGATTTAAGTTTGTATTTGATAAATTCCCGTAAATTGAATGTCAAGGCTGTGATAGGATTCCGGGCCTATGTGGATGATGTGGCAAAGGTGGCTCTGCCCGTGGGCGTGGAGATGCAGCCGGAACTGTCGGAGAAAAAGCGGGAAATGAGCCTTCTGACATTGGCAGTACATAAAAAGGACACCCTGCGGGAAAAGATGGAGTTATCGCTGCCTTCCAATAAGCCGAATATCCGGGAAATTCTATGGAATGATATCAAGGTCAGGGGATTGGAACTTCGCGCCAATGAAGGAAAAGTAGCTGTCAAAGGAGAAATCTGCGTATTCGTTCTCTACGAAGGAGATGATGAAGGAAATCCTTTGCAGTGGATGGAGAAAGCACTGCCGTTTGCCGGGGAGGTGTCCTGTGAGGACTGTACCTTTGACAGAATTCCCTCTATTCAGACTTCCTTGCTGCAGGCCAATCTGGAAATCAAACCGGATGCGGACGGCGAGGAGCGGATTTTGCTGGCGGATGTGGTACTGGAATTGGATATCCGTCTTTACCGGGAGGATACGGTGTCTGTGCTGCTGGATGTATATACCCCGAAAAAGGAATGTTTGATTCAAAGGAAGAAGGAAATTTTACAGCAGCTGCTGGTGAAAAATGATTCCAAATGTCAGGTCAGCGACCGGATTACCCTGCAGGAGGCCCAGGGAAAAATTCTTCAGATTTGTCATAGTGATGGTACGGTACAGGTGGATGAGATACAGATTGTGGAGAATGGCATCCAGGTAAAGGGTATTCTGCAGGTGCGCATTCTCTACAGCATCAGCGACGATGAAATGCCATTTTACTCGATGGAGACGGCCCTGCCATTCACCCATAAGATCGAGGCGCCGGGGATCGACGCCCATTGTATGCATAATTTACAGGCGAATTTAGAGTTATTGACCACTTCCATGCTGGATGGCAGTGATATTGAAGTAAAGGCCGTGCTGAGTCTGGGTGTGCTGGTTCTTCGCCAGTGGGAAGAAGAATTGATCAGTGGAATTCAGGAGGAAGATCCGGATCCGGAGAAACTGGAGCAGATGCCGGGAATTGTCTGCTATCTGGTACAGCCGCAGGATACGCTCTGGGATATTGCCAAGCGGTTTTATACAACCGTAGATATGATCCGGGAACTGAACGGATTGGGAGATGAGGACGTGAAGCCCCAGCAATCCCTTATGATTGTAAAGCAAGCTGATGGTTGATTTTTTGTACAAAAAATAGTACAATTTACATGTATACAAAGTACAGCGAAAAACAACAGGATGTTAGCACAGAGCCAGTATAAGGGCGAAGCTAAGGGACGAAGCATCAGGAGGAAATGAATGAAACTGCGAGCATATGCAAAGATAAATCTGGGATTGGATGTCATACGCCGCCGGGAGGATGGGTACCATGAGGTGAAGATGATTATGCAGACCGTGGATTTGTATGACCAGCTGATTCTGGAAAAAACAGAAAAGCCGGGCATTCAGTTGACAACGGATGCCGGCTTTATTCCTGTAAATGAGGATAATCTGGTATACCGGGCCGCCCGGTTATTGATGGAACAAGGACAGGTGGAGGAAGGTATCCGGATTCATCTGGAAAAAAGGATTCCCGTTGCAGCCGGAATGGCTGGCGGAAGTTCGGATGCCGCGATGACATTGGTGGGGGTAAACCGGATATTTGGTTTGGGATTATCCCAAAAGGAATTGATGGAGCTGGGGGTGAAGATTGGCGCCGATGTACCGTATTGTATCCTGGGAGGCACGGCATTATCGGAAGGAATCGGTGAGATTTTGACTTCCCTGCCGCCGATGCCAGACTGTCATATTCTGATCGGAAAACCGGATATCAGCGTTTCCACCAAGTTTGTCTATACGCATTTGAAGCTGGATGAAGATACTTCTCATCCGGATATTGACGGCATGAGCATGGCTTTGAAAGAGAAAAACCTGATTGGGATCACAGAACGGATGGAAAATGTATTGGAGCAGGTAACGATTCCTGCATATCCGGTGATTGCGGCTATAAAACGGCACATGAAAGCCCACGGGGCGCTGAATGCGCTGATGAGCGGCAGCGGTCCCACGGTCTTTGGTATCTTTGATCAGGAAGAAAAAGCGAAAGCTGCTTATGAAGCACTAGTGTGCAGCGGCCTGACGAAACAGACATTTTTAACGACGGCTTATAATAACGGAGGTACGCCAGATGATGAGTGAATTTGAAATCCATATGAATGAATATTTACCCCTGCGGGATGTGGTATTTAATACTCTGCGGCAGGCAATTTTGAAAGGAGAATTGAAGCCAGGCGAGCGGCTGATGGAAATTGCCCTTTCCAACCGGTTGGGTGTAAGCAGGACTCCGGTGCGTGAAGCGATCCGCATGCTGGAACTGGAAGGGCTGGTAACGATGATTCCCCGTAAGGGGGCACAGGTGGCCCAGATTTCCGAGCAGGACTTAAATGATGTATTGGAAGTGCGTTTGGGCCTGGAAGAACTGGCAGTAAAATTTGCCTGTGAGAGGATTACACAGGAAGAACTGGAAGATCTTCGCAAGGCAGTGGAAGAATTTGACCGGCTGCGGGATACGGATGAACTGTCCGCCCTGGCGGAGGCGGATATGAAAGTTCATGAGGCTATCTATAATGCAACTCATAACCGCAGACTGATTCAGCTGTTGAATAATATCCGTGAGCAGATGTACCGTTACCGAATCGAATATCTGAAAGATAAAGAGCAGCGGAACAATCTGACAAAAGAGCATTTTGCCCTGCTGAAATCGCTGGAGCAGAGAGATATAAAAAGTGCCAGAGAGAACATCAGTGTTCATATTAAAAATCAGCAGGAGGCTATCCGCAGCCAACTGTAAAAAGAGAAATCAATCATACGACAGCCATTATTTTGGACCGGAAAACAAGGAAAGTTCTCCTTTGTTCCAAAATAATGGCTGTCGCTGTTTAGGAATCCAAAGCTTCGATATGTGCCTGCAATTGGGTCAGATCGCTTACGCTTACGGTTATGTTTCTGCTGCTGTAAGAACCAGTACCTTCGCAGGTGTAGCTTATGGACGGCTTTAGATATTCCTCTGACCAATAAGTGGGCATCCGATCAGAATATAAGGAAGCGCCGTAAAGGGTGGTCACCGGGATATTTCCCATTTCCTCAAATCCCCGCAGGGAAGCTTCCGCATAGGTGCAGTTGCCGGAGATAAGAGGTGTCACCTCGTCATTGTACTGAAGGAAAGCGCCATCAGCCCAGATAACTGTTTTCTCATAGTTTTCCGCCTCATAGGCACGGTCCAGACCTGCGGTACAGGTATATAGCGAAAAAGCAATATCCGAACTTCCGCCGTCTGATTTGCACACATCCCAGCGGGGCAGGAAGGCGCCGCCGTCTCCGTATTCATACCACTGGTAGCCAGCATAAAAGCCGTCGGCGAAATAGGCCATGCTTATATTTTCCACATAGAGGAAGGTGCGGTCATCCACCTCCATGAGTCCCAGACGTATGTAATCGTAGGTAGTCTGGAAGCTTGATGTAATAGGAACAGAAGCAACCTGGACGATTTCGTTATTTTCAATGGTATACAAATCTGCGCAGAGGATCATAGGGTATCGCCCCGTTACCTCGTAAGCATAGGTTTGTTCGGTATTTGCGGTCAAATAATATACCAGCAGATCATCTGTGCCATCATTATTCAGATCGGCGATATCCGCGCCAATCAGACCAAAGCGCTGATCCCATGCCAGAGAACTTTGAAATGTCTGTGTAGTGACAGTCCGGGAGGCGTCCAAAAGGCTGGCGTAACCCATGGTTGGCAGCAGGCTGTCCCGGATAAATTCATAATAATCACACGTCTTTTCCAGAAGGATATCATCCAGAATGACCACTTCTTCGTCGTCCTCCGAAATAATGAACGGATATGGGTCGCTGTCTTTATACCCGGTTTTTTGGGCCGTAATGGTATAGGAACCGGCTTCAAAGTCTCCCTCAAAGATGCCGCCGGCATCGGTGGTCAAAACGGTCTGCCTGGTTCCGTCATCCACCGTGACTGAAGCGCCTTCGATGGCCGTGCCTAAAGTCAAATCCCTGACGGATCCGGTCAGATGCTTTTTCGTCGCGATGATAAAATCCAAATTCTCATAAATCATGTCTTTGAAAGAAAAATTACGGATAACTTCTCCCTCATCCCTGTAA
>CAYRTA010000065.1:0-12532 GCA_964427045.1 uncultured Hoministercoradaptatus sp.
ACCATTCTTTTCTGCCGGTGGCTCTGGTTTGATACCGTTTTCCTTTGCCCAGTCAGCTACGAAACGCTCCAGCTTACCAATAGAAACGGCCTCTCCCTTAATGCCGCGGATACATTTTCCTTCACACTGGGTCTCCTGCGGACATACACGACCGCAAACAGCCGGAAGGGCGCTGGATTTTCCGATTACTTTATAAGCTTCCTCAAAGTTACCGGCTTTTACTTCTTTGATAAATCCGGGAATATCAATATTTACCGGGCATCCGGAAACACATTTTGCTTTCTTACAGGTAAGACAGCGATTTGCTTCCTCAACTGCTTCTTCTTTATTATATCCAAGACATACTTCTTCAAAGTTTCTTGCTCTAACCTGTGGATCCTGCTCTCTTACAGGCACCTTTTTTAATACATCTGCCATTATTTTTCACCTCCGCACTGTCCGCAGCCGCCGTGATGAGTTTCACCTTCCTGCTCTCTTAACAGACTTCTGCCTTCTTCTGTCTTATACATCATCTGTCTTTGCATAGCCAGATTCCAGTCAACCTTATGACCATCAAACTCCGGTCCGTCTACACAGGCGAATTTCACTTCTCCTCCTACGATCAAACGACAGGCACCGCACATTCCGGTTCCGTCAACCATGATCGGGTTCATGGAAACAATTGTCGGGATGTTATATTTCTGCGTTGTCAGGCAGCAAAACTTCATCATAATCATAGGTCCGATCGCCACACATTTCGTGTAGGTCTTACCTTCTGCCATTAAATCATCTATCACTTTGGTAACCATACCGCTGCGTCCATAAGATCCATCATCTGTTGTCACATACAGGTTACCCGCTACTTCTGCCATTTCTTTTTCAAGAATTACAAGGCTTCCCGTTTTCGCACCGATAATAACATCTGCGTCGATACCATGCTCACGAAGCCATTTTACCTGGGGATATACAGGGGCCGTACCAACACCACCTGCCACGAAAAGGATCTTTTCCTTCTTTAATTCTTCCGGATCCTCATTCACTAACTCAGACGGACATCCCAATGGTCCTACGAAATCTTCAAAATAATCGCCTTCCTGCAGATGGGCGAATCTGCGTGTCGATGCGCCGATTGGCTGGAATACAATGGTAATGGTGCCAGCTTCTCTATCGTAATCACAGATCGTAAGGGGAACACGTTCGCCCTCATCATCCATCTTCACGATAACAAACTGACCAGGTTCACAGTGTTTCGCTACCATAGGTGCTTCCACTACCATGAGATAAATAATCTCATTCAGTTTCTCCGCTTTGATAATCTTGTACATAACATCCTCCTAGTTATACTTATTTTAACACGTGCTTATATGAGTAACGCATTATAACATATCAATTTTGCCACAAATACTGACAAAAATCAATATCCATTCTTAGCCTAATCCGGATCGGTAAGGGTATATTCCGCGCTGCCTGCCGAACTCACCTTATTATGTTCGTCCACCAAAATCGCATAGAACGTATGGGTACCTTTCAGCATCTTCACCGGTTCATCCTCATCGTACAAATTACTCTGCAGGGTCGGTTTCTCATCGAAGGCATAATAGGCCTTACAGCCCTCCGGAACAATGATATAAATACTGGTATCCATATCCGTAGTAAATTTGCCTGAAGACGGCGAAATCTCCGGCGCATCCGGCGCCTCATAGGCAATCACATATTCCTTACTGATAATATCACTTGCGATTCCTTTTCCATTTACCGCAATGGCTTTTACGACGGTTGTCCCTTCATCCAGAACAATCGTACCGGTGTACGGCGTGCTCGCTGTCGTCGGGTCCGTCCCGTCCGTAGTATAATAAATCGAACTGTTCTCACTTTTTGAAATCAACTGCAGGCTCTGGGATTCGCTGTAAGTCCCCTCTCCCAGGCTGAATACCGGAGCATTACTGATATAGGAAGCATATTTTTCCAAAACAGCAGCGCTCTCACAGCCATCGAGAAGCGCCTTAATTTCATCTGTCTTCTCATCCGCCACATACACTTTGATCAGCTGACCATAAGCAGCCACATTATCCGGTTCCTGTGCGATAACATCCAAAAGGATTTTCTCAGCCTGCGTATTTTTTTCCAGTTTCACAAGAATCTGTGCCATCAGAAGTTTGGCGTCCGTACTGGAGTCATCCAAAGCAACCGCCCGTTCCACATACTCATAGCTTTCTTCGTACTTTTGATTGGAGAAAGCTGTTTCCGCCATACGCATCTGATAATCATAATCATTATAATTTTTGTTGTTTGTATGAATCCGCAGCAAAATGACGGCAATGACTACCACCAAAATCAATATCGCCGTGACCAGAAGCGTAATATTTCTGCGCTTTTTCTTTCTCCGGCGTTCATTGGCGGCAGCCGCATTTTTCCGTTTCATAAGAGCCGCGCGTTCCTTCTCTTCCCGCTCTCTTTTTATCCGTTCCTGATCCATGTAATTACCCATGGAATTGTAATCCGGTACCCACTGTAATTCCTGGCCACACTTTGGACAAAACAGCTTACCTTCTTCCACCGTTGCACCGCAATTCGAACATTTCATAAGCAATACTCCCACTATAGACAAATTATATTTAAAGAACCCCTTCATTTACAAAACTATCATAAAACAATTACAAAGATTCTTCAATATAATTTTCAAATTGCTCCATCGACATCAACACTTTCCTTGGTTTTGTTCCTTCTTCCGGCCCCACAACACCTGCATCGCTTAGCTGATCCATGATCCGGGCCGCACGGTTAAATCCAATCTTAAACATACGCTGTAACATGCCGATAGAGGCCTTGTCCTTTTCAATGATAAATTTGCCGGCTTCCACAAAGTAGGTATCCCGGTCTTCGGCGCCTCCCTGTTGGGAAAGGCCGGCGGCAGCCTGGGTACTCATCATTTCCTCAATACTCGTATCATACGAATCTTCTCCCTGCTGGCTGGTCAGATAAGACACCACATCAGCCACTTCCTCATCCGAGACAAAGGACCCCTGTAATCTGGCCGGTTTCTGATATCCCTGGGGATAATAAAGCATGTCCCCTTTTCCCAAAAGCTTTTCCGCGCCGTTCATATCGAGAATAGTACGGGAATCCACACCGGAGGATACCGAAAAAGCAATACGGGACGGCATATTGGCCTTAATAAGGCCGGTAATGACATTCACCGACGGACGCTGGGTGGCAATAATCAGATGCAGGCCCGCAGCCCTGGCAAGCTGTGCCAGACGGCAGATCGCATCCTCCACCTCTCCGGGCGCAACCATCATCAAATCCGCCAACTCGTCTACGATAATGACAATCTGCGGCAGTTTTTTCGGCTTATTTTCATCTTCTATATCAGCCAGTTCTTCTACTTTTGCATTATATCCCTTTAAATCACGGACATTTGCTTCCGCAAATTTATTATACCGGTCCGTCATTTCAGACACAGCCCAATTCAGTGCGCCTGCCGCCTTCTTCGGGTCAGTCACCACCGGAATAAACAGATGGGGAATCCCATTATAAACACTCAATTCCACCACCTTGGGGTCAATCATGATTAATTTTACCTCTTCCGGTTTTGCCTTATAAAGAATACTCATAATCAACGTATTGATGCAGACAGACTTACCGGAACCGGTAGCGCCCGCAATCAGCAGATGGGGCATTTTCGCAATATCGGCAACCACTGTTTTGCCTGCAATATCTTTTCCCACGGCAAAAGCCAATTTAGAAGGAAATTTCTGAAATTCGTCCGAATCCAGTAAATCGCGCAGTTTCACCGCGCTGTTCGTTTTATTGGGAACCTCGATACCCACAGCCGCTTTTCCCGGTATCGGCGCTTCAATACGAATATCTGCCGCTGCCAGATTCAGTTTTATATCGTCGGTCAGACTGACAATGCGGCTGACCTTCACTCCCTGCTCCGGCTGCAGTTCATAGCGGGTTACCGTAGGGCCGCAGCTTACGTTGGTAATCGTGACGTTGACCCCAAAATTATGAAGGGTATTTTGTAATTTGGAGGCCGTCTCCCTGAGATGGGCATCCGAATCGCCCAGACTTCTCCGGTCCCCCGGTTTCAAAAGCGTCAGCGGCGGGAATGTATACTCCGCCTTCTCTTTTGCTTCTTTTTCTTTCATCTCCGACTGAATAGACTGGATGCCTTCTGCAATCTCCTTCTTAGACGAACGGGGATTTTTACGTGATTTGGATGACGGTTCCCCTGTTTTTTCTTCCTGGCGTTCTTCCGGCTGCCCTTCCCTGGCTGCCGGATCCGTAGCGTCCGTCATCAAACGTGACGGCGGTTCCTTCTGTCCTTCATCTTCACAGGAAACAGGCGGATTGAATACTTCTTCATCCGACAGAACCGGTTCATTTCTCACAATATGTAATTGGGGAAGAGGCGGCTCGTTTACGCCCGAATCCTCCTTCTGTTCCGGCATGACCTTCTTCGGCTTCGGTACGGCTTCCTTATGTTCAGCAGGCACTGCGGCCTTCTCCTCTCCCACTTTCATCTGATCAAAGGCAATCGTGCGGCGTTTTTCCACCCTGCGCTGATGATTGACCTTAGCTCCCTGATAAACTTTCTCGCCTGTCTTTCGGATCGGCGCCAAAAGCGGTTTCTGCGTGATAATAATAAGCGCAATCACAAACGCAATCACAAACAGAATATAAGCGCCAATAAGACCAAATGCGGTACATAAAGCCTTTGACAACAGGCCGCCAAACAAACCGCCGCCTGTTTTATGAGCCTGACAATAAGCAAAATAGCCTTTCAGCGTGTCTCCTTTGGCATAGCCCACCAGAAATAACTGAAAAAATCCCTCCAGCACCCAGTACGCCAGTACAACGCCAACAATCTTTCTTCCAATCAATGGATTTTTCTTATTGGCAATGGCAAAGGCCGTTGTAAAAAATAAAACAAGCGGAAATACATAAGACAAAATACCAAATAACCCGAAAAAGAAACCGCTGACACGATTTCCCACGGTTCCTCCCAAATCAAAATTACTGATAAGCAACAATAAAGAAAGAGCCAGTACGAGTAAAAGCAAAATTTCTGAGCGCATCCCGTTATCCGGCGCCTTCTGCGTTTTCTTTCGGCCGGCAGTTTTTTTTCGGGCCGCAGCGGCGCGGGAACGAGTTTGCGTTTTCTTTTTTGTTGTTGTTTTTTTCTTTCCTGTAGACGGCATACAAATTCCTCCCCTTGCTGTCCGGTTAAACTATCTGAAATGACAGACCACCGCAATAACCCCGATGAAAAAGCAGTAAACTGCAAAAAATTTGAATTTCTTTCTCTGCATGATTTTTAACATATAACGGATCGTAAGAAAACCGAAAACCGCTGCCACAATCATACCCAGTACGTAACTAAGGCCAACTTCCAACGTTATGGATACACTACCCAACTCCCCCAGTTCCAAAAGCATCGCACCAAGAATCGTCGGAATGGACAATAGAAAGGAATAACGAACAGCAAAGTTTTTCCGAAAACCACACAGCAATCCGGCTGTCATTGTAATACCCAGACGGGATATTCCCGGAAAACAGCCAATTCCCTGGCAGATTCCGATAAAAACAGCATGTGCAGCTTTCATATCTTTCGGAATCCGGTCGCCAGATTTCCAGTAATCCACAACCAACAATAATACGCCGGTCATCCAAAAGCCCACGCCAACCATCAAAAGCGATTTAACCATTTGCCTAATCAAATTGCGGAACACGAATCCCAAAATAGCCGTTGGAATTGTGGATACAAAAAGCATCGCCAACAGGCGACGATAATTGTTGTGAAGAATTTTCTTATAATTTCTCTCATCACTTTCATGCAGCTTATTATGAATATAAGTGGTGAGATTATACCATAAATCACGCACCATACGGAGTGCTTCCCAAAACATCCTCCGGATATCCTCCCGAAAAGCCAGAATGACGGCAAGCAGGGTACCTATGTGCAGCATAACGTCAAAAAGGATACCGGTATCGGTATCTATATGTAAGAGACTGCCCAGGATTTCCAAATGGCCGGAGCTGCTCACCGGCAAAAATTCAGTAATTCCCTGAACCAGTCCCATAATCATTGATTTCAGAAAGATCATACTAACCTCTTCTTATTCCTTCGCCGCAATCAGCTCATACAGCTTTGACAGTGCTTCCCGGATTCCTCCGACTTCATCGATCAGACCTTCCCGCACGGCTTCCTTACCATTTAACATTGTCCCCACATCTTTCACCAGCATAGAGGTATCCAACATTAATTCCTCAATCCGTTCTTTCTTAATGTGAGAGTGGGCGGCAATAAAATCCGTAATCCTGTCCTGTGTCTTTTCCATATTGCGGTAGGTCTGCACCACACCGATAAAGGTTCCATTGGTTCGTACCGGATGAATCATCATGGTGGCACTTGGTACAATAAAACTATAGTTCGAAGATACCGCAAGGGGCACGCCGATGGAATGACCGCCTCCCAGCACCAGTGAAACGGTTGGTTTGCTGAGTGATGCGATCATCTCCGCAATAGCAAGTCCGGCTTCCACATCGCCTCCCACAGTATTTAAAAGAATCAGCAGTCCTTCGATCTGTTCATCATCTTCTACCATGGCAAGCTGTGGAAGTACCTGTTCATAGCGCGTCGTCTTTGTCCGTTCCCCCAGCGATTCATGTCCTTCCACTTCACCGATGATAGTCAATAAACGGATGCGATGGGGCAGCGGCGCTACGTGATCTGTATTATCCTGAGTTTCCATATACTATTCTCCTTCACAGATTTGTTCTATCAGGAAATAGTATGTGCAAAAAGAAGAATCTTATTCGTTCCAGTTATGATATACGGCGCGTACGTCGTCATCATCCTCAAGAAGATCTAGCGTCTTTTGCAGATTTTTGATAGCTGTTTCGTCAGTCAGATCCACATAGGTCTGGGGAATCATGGTCACTTCTGCCTCTGCCATAACAATGCCTTCTTTTTCCAATGTTTCACGCACCTCAGAAAACTCATCGGGATCCGTATAAATCTCATAACAATCTTCTTCTTCGCTGAAATCTTCCGCACCTGCATCCAGTGCCAGCATCATCAGATCATCGGCTTCCATCTCACAATCTTCTTTCGCGACAATGATCTGTCCTTTTTTATCAAACATAAAGGATACACAGCCTGGCGTTCCTACGTTTCCATTTCCTTTGGTAAAGGCGCTTCTTACATTGGCGGCAGTACGGTTTTTATTGTCCGTCAGGGTATCCACGATAATCGCGATGCCATTTGGACCATAGCCTTCATATGTGAGTACCTCATAATTATCCGCATTGGCGTCACCAGCCGCACGCTTGATACCACGTTCAATCGTATCATTCGGCATATTGTTTGCTTTTGCCTTGGCAATGACATCACGCAGTTTACTGTTATTTTCCGGGTCCGGTCCGCCTGCCTTTACGGCTATTACAATCTCACGTCCGATAATCGTAAAAATCTTTCCTTTTGCCGCATCATTTTTTTCTTTTTTGTGTTTAATATTCGCAAACTTTGAATGTCCTGACATGTTCTTTTCTCCTCTATTTACTGTATTTTTTCTACCCTTAATTTCTGAATGACATTGCGTGATACTTCCAATATCTGGAAGCAATAGCCATTCGCCTGTATTTCTTTATCCTCATCGGTGGGAATATGGCCCAGCAATGAAGTAAGATACCCGTTTAGTGTTTCGTATTCATGATCCCCCAAATCAATCTCCAGCATCGTTTCCACATCGTCCAAAGGAGTCTGCCCATCCATAAGAATACTTTCATCATACTGAGGTTTCATAAATTCTTCTGATTCATCATATTCGTCCAGAATATTTCCAACAATTTCTTCCAAAATATCTTCCATGGTCAAAATACCGGAAGTCTGACCGTACTCATCCACAACAATAGCCATATGGATTTTCTTCTTCTGCATAGATTCAAAAACAGCATCGATGCCCCTGGTCTCCGGTATAAAAGCGGCACTGCGAATCAGATGGGGAATCCGGTTTAAAGGTTCGTTCTCCATTCCGTTTTCCAGCATATGAGGGATCACATCCTTGATATGTATGAATCCAATAATATTATCCAACGTACCATGGTAAACAGGATACCGGGAATTACTGCATCCGGCCATATAATGCACCGCTTCCTGTAAAGTCATATGATCTTCCAGGGCATTTAAATTTTTTCGATGGGTCATAATATCCCTGGCGTCTTTATCTCCAAACTCCATGATATTCTGAATCATCTCAGCTTCATTTT
The DNA here is from genome assembly GCA_964427045.1 of uncultured Hoministercoradaptatus sp. Classification (GTDB taxonomy): domain Bacteria; phylum Bacillota; class Clostridia; order Lachnospirales; family Lachnospiraceae; genus Oliverpabstia. Next base: position 8,254 of record CAYRTA010000065.1, read on the forward strand.
CTTCTATGACCCCTTGTTCATGGGCCTCGTCCACCAGATCGATGATCTCATCTTCTGTCACATCATCATCTGAATGATGCAGAATGGATCGAAACAGCTTTCCCAGCTTTCTCATTCGTCCGGGGGCAGGGTTATCTCCTACTTCCATAAAATCTCCTTGTGGTAATCCTTGTGTAACTAAACAATAAGGCGCGCTTCGCGCGATAAAGTATGCTCCTTCGAGCATCCCCTGATGCATGCCCTTCGGGCGGGCGCGCTTCGCGCGATAAAGTATACTCACAGAGTATCCCTTCATACATGCCCTTTGGGCGGGCGCGCTTCGCGCGATAAAGTATATCATTTTACGGGGTTTTCGTCAAGGTATGACCACGTTTGTTTTCCTATGTAGACAATTCCAGACTGATCTTTAAAGCCTGATTTACCTTGCGCAAAATATTTTGATCCAAATGACAAACTTTATCTCTGAGCCGCTGTTTATCAATGGTTCGAAGCTGCTCCAATAATATGACAGAATCCCGCACAATATCATACGTTGACGCATCAATCTCAATATGGGTCGGCAGCTTCGCCTTGTTCATCTTAGAAGTAATGGCTGCACAGATTACAGTGGGACTATGACGGTTTCCGATATCATTTTGTATAATCAATACCGGACGGATACCGCCCTGCTCACTGCCTACAACCGGACGTAAATCTGCATAATAAATATCACCACGTCTGATATTCAATAAACTCACACTCCGATACTTTTATTTTCAGGGAAATCTATTTAAAGTATTTCCTGTTTTCCGGAGTATATGCGATTCCATTTATTCTTTTTTGTATACACGCGGCACCCGCTTACTGATACAACACACAAATTCATAAGGAAAACGACCGCTAAGTGCCGATAATTCTTCTACAAGAATCTGCTCTCTGCCATCTTTTCCGAGAAGGGTCACCGGATCACCCACCGCCACATCCGGTATATCCGTCACATCTACCATAAACTGATCCATACAGACACGGCCGCAGATTCTGGCCCGTTTCCCGCGGATCAGCACATCCGCCTGATTAGAAAGGCTGCGGGGGTAACCGTCGGCATAGCCTACGGGAATAGTAGCGATCTTTGTCACAGGCCGGCTCGTAACAAAGGTACCACCATAACTGACGGGGATGCCGGGTTCCACCTCTTTTACATGGGAAACATGGGAAATCAGCGACATTACCGGATGCAGGGCAACACCAGGATTAACCACCTCGCCAGAAGGTGCGATGCCGTAAATGGTTATACCCGGCCGCACTGCCTGAAAATCACCGCAGCGATTCCACAGAATTCCCGCACTGTTATTTACATGCATTAGCGGAATCGAAATTCCCATATTCTGAAGAATATCCGCTGTTTCTTCAAAAAGTGCCAACTGCATGGTCGTAGCAGACAAATCCGCCTCGTCGGCACGGGCAAAATGAGTGAACATTCCTTCCACTTTCAGATTTGGCAATTGACAGATTTCAGCTATAGAAACAGCACTCTCTTTGGGATGACGAAAACCAATTCTTGTCATACCCGTATCCAGCGCAATATGTATGGCACATTCTTTACCAGCCTTTGCGGCCGCTTCCGATAAGGCTTTCGCCATAGGCACAGTAAAAACTGCTGTTCGGATATCCCATGCTACCAGGGTATCATAATCTTCCGGAAATACATATCCCAGAATCAATATGGGCTTATAAATATGACGTTCTCTCAATTCTACCGCTTCTTCCACAGTAGCCACCGCAAACCCCCAGATATAATCCTTTTCTTCCATTAAGCGGGCAATGGGAACTGCTCCGTGGCCATAGGCATCCGCCTTTACCACGGCGATCATCTGTGTTCCCGGCGTCAGATTCTTATGCATATTGGTGAAATTTTTTTCTACCGCATCCAAATCAATGGATGCATAAATACGGCTGTGTTTCTCTTCCATAACATTCTCTCTTTTCTTATTTTCTAACCTGTTCAATGGCTTCCAGTATAGAAGATGCCAACAGGGAGGCTTCTCCATGCACTGCGGCAGCACAATCTCCTGCCATCGCATGCAATAAAACACCGATCGGCGCGGAATGGCTCATGCCCAATCCCTGGGCCGTTAATCCTGCAATAATTCCCGACAGAACATCTCCGCTTCCGGCCGTTGCCATACCGGCATTCCCCAGGATATTCAGATACCAGGTATCCTGCGCATCCAATACCAGGGTACGGGCATCCTTTAACACAATTACAGGCTTTGCCGACGGAAATTGTCTCTGATAGTCCTGCATGTAAGCTCTTGGAGCCGCTTTTAACGTATTGACCGAGACACCGGATAACCGGGCCATTTCTCCCATATGAGGCGTCAAAACGCAGGGACCATGGACAAGTTCTTTCAAATCCGGTTTCTTTGCCAGCAGATTCAATCCATCGGCATCGATCAAAACAGGTTTCTTATCCTTTTGGCTCATAATAGAAAGTACCACTTTTAGTAACTGATACGCCTGATCACCGGTGCCAATTCCTGGACCAACTAACACCACATCGGCCCAGCCGGACTCCTTTTGGCAAATCTCCGACAGTCTGTCATAACCATCTTCCTGTTTCCAAAAAGCAAACATGCTTTCCGGTATTAACTGGGCCAGCGCTCCACGATTTCCTTCGTAGGTCAGAATTTTCACCATCCCGCAGCCGGACAGCAAAGCCGCCTTCGAAGCAAAATAAGCAGCCCCGGTCATTTCCATATTGCCAGCCACCACAAGCACCTTCCCAAAGGTTCCTTTATTTCCGTCCGGCGCACGTTCGGGAAGCATATTTCTGTCCGTCTCTTCCAATTGCCAGACCGGTTTATCACAAGTACCATAGATGCCCACATCCCGGATTATAATCTGACCGGCATAAGCTGCCCCCGGATACAGATAGAGTCCTACTTTTCCATAGGCAAAGGTTACGGTCTTGGCTGCCCGGATGGCACATCCCAAAACCGCGCCCGTTGCCGCATCGATGCCGGACGGCATATCCACCGCCAATACCGGCCGTTTCGAGGCGTTGACTTTTTCAATTAATTCCTGGTACGCACCGCTTACCTGCCGGGACAATCCCACACCAAAAACGGCATCTATAATGGTAGTATATTCCGCAAAGTCCGGATTCTTAACCACCGGAACACGATAATTCTCCGCAATCTGCCATTGGATAGCCGCTTCTTTGCTAAAGGACTCTTTTTTACCGGCCAAATACAATTCCACGGGATATCCGGCCAGATGAAGCATACGGCCTGCCGCCATACCGTCGGCCCCGTTATTTCCTGACCCGCAGAGAATCAAAACACGGCGTAAAGAAAAATGCCGGATTGCTTCCTCATAAACGGCCAGGGCTGCCCGTTCCATCAATACCAGAGAAGGCACTCCCATCTTACAAATCGTTTCCGTATCCAACGCTTTCATCTGTTGACCATCTACCAGCTGCTTCATTAATCTGCACTCCTCTCCTGTGGTTTCTGTCAACGAAAGGAACCTGCACCGGATCCTTTCGCGTGTCTGGCAACGGAAAACTGCTGCCCAAACGGCAGCAGTATCCCCTGTTTATTTTTTACTTTTTATGATCTCTGTCATAACGGCTAAGATTATAAGAAAGCCGCATTAAACTTTCAGATAGATGTACATTTTCTACAATCACATCCGAAGGCAAATACAGATTCAGATCCGTATGGGCGAAATTCCAAATGGCGCGCACACCATTTTCCACCAGTACCTTGGCCACATCCAAAGCCTTCGTTTTAGGCAGGGCCAGAGTCGCGATTTCAACCTCATGTGTCATTAAAAATTCCGGCAGTTCTTCTATGGACCGTATTTCCACACCACGAATTCTGCGGCCAAACAACGCTGGATTCACATCAAAAATACCGATCAAATGAAAACCCTGTCTCTCAAAACGGGTATAATTAGCCAGTGCCTGTCCAAGATTACCTGCACCAATGATAATAATGGTATGATTTACATCGAGTCCCAGTATTTTTCCAATCTCCGAATGGAGGTACTTTACGTTGTAACCATAACCCTGCTGACCAAATCCGCCAAAATTATTCAGATCCTGACGAATCTGAGAAGCAGTCACTTTCATTCGGCTGCTTAGCTCATTTGATGAAATACGCTCTACGCCGTCTTCCATCAGTTCACCCAAATATCGATAATACCTTGGGAGGCGTTTTATGACTGCCTTCGAAATATCCTTATCCTCCACAGTATACTCCTCCTATATACATATTAGCTTTATTATATTAAAATG